>VXZL01000433.1 GCA_009845505.1 Candidatus Poribacteria bacterium
AGAATGTAATACAAGGAATGGATTTAGTCTATTCCCAGACTAAATCCGGGCATCCAAAGGGAAATTTTTGGAAAACTAAATGCCTCTGTAGATGGCCCCAATGCCGGGGCGTTCTGGCAATATAAGTTTACCTTTATCAAGCGTTACACCCGTATACGGGTCGTTCACAATGAGCAGATTACCGTCCAGATCGGCATAATCTACAAGTGGCGTTAGGTGCGCAGCGGCAGTGATGCCGAGCGAACTCTCTATCATACAACCCATCATGATACGCAAGCCGTGTGTGCGGGCGACATGTATCATACGGTGTGCCTCAAGCAATCCACCACATTTGACAAGTTTGATGTTGATGCCGTCAACACATTCAGCAAGCATCGGAATATCACTTGCACGTTTGACGCTTTCATCGGCGATAATGGGTAACTCGGAGTGCTGGCGGACAAACTTGAGTCCAGCCAAATCATTCGGTTGGGTCGGTTGCTCAATCAATTCCACACCGTATCGCGCCAGTTCGCGAATTTTACGAACCGCCTCTTTCGGTGTCCATGCTGTATTTGCGTCAACATAGATAGGTTTGTCGGTTGTGTCGCGGAGTGCGTGAATTATCTCAATATCGCGAGGTGTGCCGAGCTTGACTTTCAGGATCGGATACATTTCAGCCTGTTTCGCTTTCTCCGCCATTATTTTCGGTTCATCAAGTCCGATTGTAAACGATGTGTGGGGCGTTTTATGTGGATTGAGACCCCAGAGCTGATAGAGCGGGACCCCGAGTTTTTTAGCGAGTCGATCGTGGAGTGCCATATCAATAGCAGATTTTGCCGCATAATTACCGCCGAGTGTCGCCTCAACAGTCGCCATTACATCATGAATCGCATCAAGATCGTCGGGGAGTTCTGGTCCGATAATCTCCAACGCTACACGAGCCGTCTGAACAGTTTCACCGTAAAACCGCGCCGGTGCCGTTTCACCAATGCCGCCATCAATTTCTACAGAAATGACCTGTCGGTATGCGTCTGTCGCACGGCGAGCAATCTTGAAGGGATGCTGAAGCTGCAAATCTGTGATTTGAGAGATAACACGCTGCATATTACTTTTCCCGCATTTGTTCTAAATATGCGATAAAACGCTTCTGTTTTTCCACGTCAATTTCCGTATCTGTTTTTAGAAAAGCCCACGCGCCAAAGAAGATAGCGTATGCTTCCTGCACGATAGAGGCATCTGGGTGATTTAGAGATCTGATTTCAAGGGTCATCGCCATCTTGTTCGTCTGCTGGATTTCAGGCGTTGTCCTATCTTGAACGGTGACAGGAGGAGTCTTAAAAGGCGTTCCGTTGAACTGTTCAAGTATTCGCTTCAAAAAGGTCTCTGTCCCTTGATTGCCTCGATAGTGTGCTGCGACCAGAACGGGTTGTCCTTCACGCCACTGTTTGTGATTAACCTGCAAGTAATATCCGTTTCCCTCAATAGCATTCACCATCTCTATCCGTTTCTTCAAGGACATTTCTACCCCAGGCGTATGAATATTATAGACCCTTGCCCCGGCAAGTTCTAACATTGGCTGCAGGGTCTCAATGAGTTGCTTGGTGGCAGGTGCCTCGCTTTTTGAATCAAGAACGATAACTGTTGCAGCAAATACGCCATCTGCAATAGGATAGAGTTCAGATTTGATAACCGTTGCCTGATTCGGTTCAACTCGAATTTTGTGTTCCTCTGGATAGTATCCTTTCTTAGAGATGTGAAGCACTGTTTCGGTCTCACCGGAGGCTTCTGATGCCGGATCGGTCATAATGAAAAAGTGTCCTTCAGTATCTGTAGACGCAGTTAACCCAGAATCAGTTTGCAATTGCACGCCTTGAAGTGGGTCACCCGAGTCAGCATCAGAGACCTGTCCTTGCACAATTGCGTTATCGGTGTCCCCAAAGTGAATCGTCAGTGGCAGATGCATCTCTCTGTAGGAGATTTCTACCGTCGCTGTACCCGGCACATCAGGTGCGTGGAGATAAAATTGCGCTGCGCCATGCTTTGAGAATTGACGGGTCTCTGCCAAAACCCCATTTGACGTTCGCGCCGCTATGGGTTCATCGTCGGCAATCGGCATCCCATCAGTATCGCGTGCGGTTGCGGAGATGCCGACGTAACTTTTTCCATCAGCAGGGAGCGTCTCTGTCCACGCGCTCAGTTGTATCTGAGCTGCCGGGGGTGCCACCTTAAACCACTGCGGCACAGGCAAACTGTGATTTCCATAGTAATTCACCAACTCAGTCTGGACGAAATGGACACCGTTTGAAAGAGGTTCTTCAATAGCAACCGTAATCAAATCCGTCCCGCGGTCGTAGTGATGTGGAACAAGCACGTTATCAATTTTGACGCGGATAGTGTCCGTAAAAACCTGCTGACGCTTCAACATCCACGCCCCTCGTTCATGCAGACCATCCTTAACCCGAATGTGGAGGCGTGGGGTTTTTGTTTCAACGACAGATGCGCGCTGTGGGTTTACCAAAACACCTTTCGGAAATCCGCCCTCAACATAACGGGCAATACCCCGAAAGTAACCGTATGCCTCTTTCCTGAGATAGTTGTCATCCCGCAGTCGCGCTTCTTCCTCAGGGTTCGAGAGAAAGGATGCCTCGCATAAGACAGCTGGACATTTGGTTCGCCGTAAGACCCCGAAGCCTGAAGCGGCTATTAATTTGTCCGAATAAAGTCCCGATGCTGGAGAGGTAGGTAACTGGAGCGCGTCCGAAACGCCCAGTTGAATATAGCGAGCGAGATCAAGACTGTGGCGCGAGTCATCTGCATCGCCGTGATACCAAGTAGAGGTATAATTAACCGTGGGATTATCAATACCGTTGTGGTGCAGCGAGATGAAGAAATCCGCACCGCTTTCGTTCGCAATCTGACTCCGCATCGGTAGGCTTACATAAGAATCGTCGACCCGTGTCATGATGACGATGACTCCGGCTTTTTGCAATATCTCACGTAAGTGGAACGCTATGCGTAGATTAACTTCAGCCTCACGGAGTCCTGTCGGACCCCGCTTGTAATCTGGGACATGGCTCTGTCCGCCGTGTCCCGGATCCAGACAAATCTTGAACCCTTTGAGATGTCGGGCATGCGGCGGGAACTCGGTGTAAGAAGATAGCTGCGGTTCGGTAATTTCTTGGCGGCGGGAACAACCGACGAATAGTAGAAAAATGGCAGAGATCAGGAAAACTTTATAAAAGAGACGTATCATTGGTCTTTGGTTGTTGGTTGTTGGTTCTTGGTTGTTGGAAACTAACCGCTAAGCTATAACCATTAACCAACAACTTATAACCAATAAGTTCGCGTGCCTATAAGTCGTCTCTATCTCGGAAAGGTGCGCCGCGTTGACGGGACCTGGGACGACCGAGGACTTCTCGGAGAATAATCCCTTGACGAATCGATCTCGGTGACAAATCCAGTAGAGCCGTGGCAGGAACGGAACGTATTCCTGCTGGAGATTCGACGGGTACAGGAGGCGGTTGTGGCTGTGGCGGTTCAACGGGTTCTGGGTCGGCAACAGGTTCTGGTTCTTCAGCGAGCAATGATTCTTCTGCCTCGTCCTGCTGAAGTATCATGTCTTCCAGCCGCGTCTCAAACGGAAAATCTTCCATGAAAGGCGGTGGTGCAGCATCGCCCTCTGGTGCAGCATTCTCCTCGGCTTCTCTTTCAACGTTCCCCTGCGATCTGCGCCGACGATTGCCTAAAACAAACGTCAAAATCACAATAAGCAAAGGGATGAGCATCTGGATGATATTTTCCATCAATTTTCTCCTTCAAGCCCGGATAAGAGTGCGGGTTACGACAGTCCAAGGGAGTGCGCAGAGCGGGTCGTATCCATCTCCTGCGTGCCACCCGGTGATGCAATAGATTGACGCATTTCCGTATCAGCAAGGATATTGCGGAGCGTATAATAATCCATAACACTCATTCTCTCCGAATCAAACGAGTCAGCGATAGAGCGCGGGATTTCCGCCTCTGCCTCAATGAGTACAACCGTCTTTTCTTCAACGAGTGCTTTATTCTCCTCTTCCTCCGCTTCGGCGCGGGCACGCCGTTCTTCCGCTTTTGCGCGTGCTATCTTGAGTTCCGCTTGTGCTTGGTCGGTCTGTAATTTAGCACCGACGTTTTCACCAACGTTTATATCGGCAATATCAATGGAAAGGATTTCAAAGGCAGTGCCTGCCGATAAACCTTTTGCGAGGACTGTTTCCGAGATGAGGACGGGGTTTTCTAAAACCTGTTTGTGGCTTGCCGCCGAACCGATCGTTGTAATAATCCCTTCGCCAACTCTGGCGCGGATAGTGTCTTCAGTAGCACCGCCGACCAACCGGTCAATGTCGGCTCTCACCGTAACACGCGCCTTCACAATAAGCTGGATGCCATCGCGAGCAACAGCAGTAATGCCGCCACTGGTATCGCCCCTCTCAGGGATGTCAATAATCTCTGGGGTGACACTGACCTGAACGGCTTGCAAAACGTCGCGTCCGGCAAGATCAATCGCAGCGGCTTGCGCGAAGCCGAGGTCAATGTTGGCTTTATCCGCAGCGATGAGTGCTGCGACGACGCTACCGACGCGTCCGCCGGCGAGGTAATGCGCTTCGAGATCGTCAAGAGAGAGCGTTAAACCTGCCTTTGTTGCATTAATCTGTGGTTCAACGATTGAAGCCGGTGGGACCCGCCGTAAGCGCATCGCAACGAGGTCGAAAATACCGACCTTTACGCCTGCTGCAATCGCAGTAATCCATAAACCGATTGGAACAAGCCAGGTAATAATAATTATGAACAGTATAAGTAGGACAGCAATAACTGCTATCATTGTTGGTGCCATGTTTACTTTTCTCCATTGCTACAGCGCGATCACCAGATCGCGCCTACAAGTCAGTTAATTATTGCTCTGTAACGTTCAAGTTACCTTCACGGAAAGCAGCGGCAAGTGCGCGGGGGACCTGTGCTTCCGCTTCAACGACTTGGGCACGCTTCTGTTGGACATTGGCAGTCATTTCCTGTTTTCGGGCTACCGCCATGGCGCGCCGTTCTTCCGCTTTCGCTTGCGCGACGACGAGGTCCGCCTCGGCTTGTTCTGCCTGAAGTTCTGCTCCAATATTTTTCCCAACGTTGACATCAGCAATATCGATAGAAAGGATTTCAAAAGCGGTACCGGCATCAAGCCCGCGGTCAAGCACTGTTTTCGTGATGATATCCGGATTTTCGAGTACATCTTCATAGGTCTCAGAAGCACCGATAGCACTGATGATACCTTCGCCGACACGTGCGATGATCGTCTCTTCGCCTGCACCCCCGACGAGTCGATTGATGTTGGTTCGGACTGTGATACGTACAGTCGTTATCAACTCCACACCATCCAAGGCGAGTGCGCTGATGCGGGGTGTCGTGATGACGCGCGGGTTAACGCTGACCTGCACGGCTTCAAACACGTCCCGCCCTGCCAAGTCAATAGCGGAAGAGCGTTGAAAAGAGAGTTCAATTCTGGCTTTATCTGCCGCGATGAGCGCGCTCACGACATTAAGGACGTTACCCCCAGCAAGGTAATGCGCCTCTAACTCGGCAGTGGCTACTTTTAACCCAGCCTTATGGGCACTGATTAGCCCTTTGACGATAATATTCGGATTGACTCGCCTCAAGCGCATCCCAATCAAATCAACAATCCGAAGTGGCACCCCTGCGGCAACAGCAGCAATCCACAGTCCAACAGGAACGAACCAAAAGAACGCGATAATAAAAATTAGGACAACAAGGGCAATTCCCCCCGTTAAAACATCCATTACTTGTCTCCTACCTATTTGGCTGTCAGCAGTCGGCTATCAGCGGTCAAGATGGAACGCCCTACGCAAGTCGCGTGTGGACTTGCGGGACAATGCTAACTGCTAACCCCTCTATTGTAAACTACGAACGACGACACGACTACCTTCGACAAAAATCACTTCAATCTCAGTTTCTGCAGGCACAAATTCGCCCTGTGTGACAATATCAACGCGGTGTCCACCAATCAATGCAGCACCTGCGGGTCTCAAAGGGGTGAGTGCCTTACCAGATTTCCCAACCAAGTCTACCAATTCCGAGGGGGGCGCCTGAAAGCCAATTTCTTTATTTTCCGTGGCACTCAAGATGAACGCTTTGCCTGCAGCGGTTGAACGCATCACAGAGAGTGCTATTATTGCCAACGGAATAACCACCACAAACGTTATACCCGCATAAGTCAGCGCAGTCTGAAATCCGAACTGCCCCCATGCGACCCCGATACCTATCAGCACGAGCAAGCAACCCGGCACGCCTGCAGCCCCGAACCCCGGAAGAATCAGTAATTCAATAAATACCAGCAGAATCCCAAGACCGATGAGGAAAATTAGAAACCACATAGTTTTACCCTACACTAAATGCGCCTACGACACATCGCAGTCTGTCCCATAGGGCCCATCACCGAAACAAATAGAGTTAGGACTCCTCAACCGCTTCTACAAAGACTTTAGAGCCTTCCACCTCTATCACTTTAATGTCGCTGTTCTGAGGAATAAAGTCGCCAGTAGTGACGACATCCACCCGCTGATTAGCGATCCTTGCTGTCCCCGCAGGACGTAAGGGGGTCAGCGCAGTACCAGATTTTCCGAGATAGTCCTGAAAATTTTCAAGACTGGAGGAGTGGTATCCCATCTCCGTGTCCATAACTGTTGACAGCGCAAACCTTCGGAAAAGTTGGGTTTCAGGTAGATAAACGACAGCAAGGATAATCATTCCTGCGCTTAAAATCACGGATACTGAAAGCCATAAGACTGCAGTCCGAAAGTCGTAAGCTTTGTCGAAAACGAAGAAAACGCTCCCTAACATGAGTGTGATGCCCAAAACACCGGCAATACCGAAACCGGGGATGACGAAAATTTCCAAGGCGATTAGCCCAACGCCGATAAGGAAGAGTAGGAATGCCCATTCAGCACCAATCTTGGTCAGCATGTGCCCTCCGAAAAACAGACCCACACACAGAAGTCCGATGAATCCAGGAACACCGAAACCGGGGGTGCGAATTTCTATGAAGATACCGAGGATACCCAACGAAAGTAGCAACGAACTGATGACGGGGTTTGTGAGAAAGAAAACGATCCTATCCGCCAAGGTCGCCTCAACTTCGACGACGCGCGCGCCTGAGAGTGTTTTCAGCGGTGTTACTTCCGTAAAACCGTACTCGCGTTGCCGTCTTGCGATACCTTCCTCAGTAAGGGGCAGCTTGGTGCCAGCAACATTAACAATTTGATATTGCGTTAACAGTTCTGTAAGGGTTTCGGCTTGTGCGTCGGCGAAATCGTATTCGAGTGCTTGATTAGTAGACAGCGTGAGCAGTTTGCCTTGGGCACAGAGGATTTCCATCTGTTCACCCTCTTCTTCCCGTGTGATGTATTCTTCAGGCAGTAGCTTGACGATCTGTCCATCTGAGAGTTTGACGAGAACGAGTTCCTTGTCTACCATGGCTTCGGCAATATCGGGATTCCGATTTTCCCGTTCAGCAGTTGCCCGAATAGTGCCTTGAATGTAGGAGACGGCTTTTTCACCGACCTCCTGTCCCTGAATATCAACAGGCGCCGAATCACCGATTGTTCCGCCAGAAGTCATCACAATCTGATTACACGCGATAGAAATCATGGCGCCTGCAGAAATAGCCTGTCGATTCACAAAAGCGATCGTTGGCACCTGCGTATCTTGAATGGATCGGATGATATTCACGGCAGAATCCACTCTACCGCCGGGCGTATCTACATCAAAGACAATCGCATCGGCACCGGCATCCTCGGCGACCTTAATACCATCACTAATATAGGTACCGAGTCCGCTGCCAATCTCGTTCCGGATATCAATCACGTAAACGAGCGCGCCGTCTTGCGCAGACAGATCGCCTCTCATGAAAAGGCATCCGATTAAAAGGAGCACACACCCGATAAGAACCAATTCGCGTCTCATAATTCTACTCCTTACGCCTACCGTTTTTGGGCTTGCCGATTCTATATTTTTTGACTCTGAACCTGTTTTTGGCACAAATAGTTTAAAAGATTGGTTGTAAATTTATTATATCTTAAGGCAAGCCTACGCGTCAAGATGTATTGTAATTTAGTTATTGGACGCGAATTCTTCTTGAATCCAGGCGTGTAGGACATGGTTCAGAATCAGATGGACATCCTCTACAGGTCCATAACGGTCACTATCCACAACAACATTGACATCGCAAATCGATGCTAACTTACCACCGCCGAACCCGCTCCATCCGATCGTTTTGCAGCCGATGTCGCTGGCGTGTCGCATCGCACGGAGGACGTTTTCCGAATTCCCACTCGCACTGATGCCGATAACGACATCCTCTGGATTGACGAGATTCTTCAGCTGCTCGACGAAAACATCTTCATAAGAGACATCGTTGGACCAAGCCGTCATTGTAGCAACGTTGTCGGTCAGACTGATAACTCGAAAACGGGGTTTGCCCGGGACGCTTGTGCCTTTCCCTAAGTCACAGGCGATGTGTGAGGCTGTAGAGGCACTTCCGCCGTTGCCAATCACAAAGATT
>VXZL01000438.1 GCA_009845505.1 Candidatus Poribacteria bacterium
GCTAATACTTTCAAAGAACTGCTAAAGCAATATTTACGTGAAAATAAATTTTTTTTTAACGATAAAGGTAAAATAGATAGCCGTAGACGTAATAAAACCTAACAATTGAAAAGAAATCTATACATGCGTGTCAATCCACATAATTCCCTTCAATACTAATGAACACCAAGATAAATAAAAAAAAGAAACCCTTATTGAAATAAAAATCCTTGACACCCCACCCTAAACCGTATACAATAAAACCCCAAGTAAGACATATCGGATGCGGAGGTCTCCCATGCCGACAATCGAAAAAGTTTTTGACTCCCCAGGTCCACAACCCAACGGAATGCAAGCCACAGCAGAAGGGCTCTGGATTCTTGACCAGCAGACCAATGAGGTGCATCTCGTCTCCTACGACGGCGATGTAAAAAAGACACTCGCCACTGGCTCCGACAGAGGCAGTGGGATCACAGATACAGGCGATACCCTCTGGCTCGCCTCTACCTACAGTTGTGAAATCCTTTCAACGGATCCAGAAACCGGTAAAACATTCGCCTCTTACGACACACCCGGTGCAGGACAGACCGGTGCACACGGCTTAGAATGGCGCGACAATAAACTCTGGTTGGCAGTGCCTCCCGCTGCGACCATCTATCAGGTCGATGTCGAAGACGGTTTCAAGGTGATTCACACGCTCCCGGCTCCCGGCGATCGACCCCACGGCATCGCATGGATTGGCGACGATCTCTGGTGTGTTGAGACGAACCATCGCGCAATCTTTCACCTCAACCCAGAGGACGGCAGCCATCTGAACAAAATCGAGATACCCGAACCTCATCCCGAACCCCATGGAATGACGTACTGGGATGGATATTTCTGGTACTGCGATGCACACACCACAGCAGTGTGCCGCGTAGCGTTATCATGATGCAAACAACCGGACGGCTATTGAAGATGGAAGCAAACCGTGCGGCGATGAACATGGCAGTTGACGAAGCGATGCTGCTCTCACAGAAAGAACAGCCGAATCCGACACTGCGATTTTACACATGGTCGTCCGCAGCGTTCAGTTTCGGCTATTTCCAAGACATTGCCTCAGAAGTTGACGTGGAGGCGTGTCGTGCAGACGACATCGAGTTAGTGAAACGGATGACAGGCGGCGGCACTGTCGTACATGGATGGGATTTAACTTATACGCTAATCCTCCCGCGTCATACAGGCGAAAAGAGTATCTCCGAAGTGTATCAACGTCTCGGAGAAGGCCTCGTCAAGGCATTTGAAACACTCGGTATCCCCGCGGAGTGCCATGCTGTGGATACCGATGTCTCGCAAACCAGCCAAAATATCTGCCTAACAAACCCCGCCGATTACGATGTCATGTGCCAGGGCAAAAAATTGGCAGGCGTTTCTGTCAGGCGAAACCGAAACGGGATGATGTTTCAAGGCTATATTTCACTATATATGCCGCCTGTGTCTATCCTAAGACGTGTCTCAAGAGACTGCGAAGTCCAGCAGATATTGATCGAAAAATCGACTGCCATCAATACAGATGGACGTTCCATAACTAAAAGCGTACTCATCAAAGCAATATCTGAAACATTTAACATCGGCATTGCGTTTTATTCAGGTAAATTGTCATCGGTGGAGCGCGCGCAAGCAGAAACCTTAGCCGAAACCAAGTATACCACAGCGACGTGGAACTTTTAATCAATGAATCAAGGGCGAAAACCTCCTAACACTGTGCTCATCCCATCCGGTGCGTTTATTATGGGCACTGACATTGAAGCCTTTTACGGCACGGCTTTAGCGAATTCGGAGCATGCCAAACTCGATGAGGCACCAATGCATGTCCGCTTTCTCGAAGCATATCTCATTGAGCAGTATCCGGTAACCAACGCCGAATACGCCCTTTTCGTGCGGGAAACCGGTCATTCTCCACCATCACATTGGAAAAATGGGAACTTCACACCCGAAGAAGCAAATCTCCCTGTCGTCCATGTAAGTTGGTATGACAGTAACGAATACGCACAATGGGCAAACAAGCGGCTTCCGACAGAGGCAGAATGGGAGAAAGCCTGTCGCGGTCCCGATGGTCGGATTTATCCGTGGGGCAATATTTTTGTTTCTGAGGAATCTGAATCGGCAGAAACCGCGCCAGAAAGTTCAGAAATCCTAACAGCACACCTCACCCCTATAGGTGTGCGTCCTGCTATAGTGAGTCCTTACGGAATCGGCGAAGCCGTCGGAAATGTTTGGGAATGGACTGCAGATTGGTATCAACCCTATCCCGACACAAAGCGTCAAAAAAATGGACGCAATCTGGACGATAAACACAAAACCCTACGCGGCGGCTCGTGGTTGGAAGTCCGTGATGGAACGGCGGAACGCTATTTTCGGTGTGCCAATCGCTTACACGCGCCACCAGATTACACTGCTGGTAATATCGGATTCCGTTGCGTGCGGGAGGCACCGCCCGGGCAAGTTGCGTCAGTACATGTTCCCATAGCACCGCTTATTGACTATATAAAGCAACGAAAACTCGCGAATCTGCAGCTCCTTCAAAAACGGACAGAGAAAAATAGCTTCAAAGATATACTGATTGCCGCTTTCCTTATCGGTGGAGCAGTTTACGGTATTACGGTGAAACCTGAGTTAGCATTAGGGGGTGTAACCGCTGGCATTATCGGCCTCGGTTTTCTCTGTAGTGCCGGTGTCAATTTTTGGAGAAGATGGCGCGCCGTGAAGCGTGCGAAGCAGGTAGCCTCTGAAAACTTTGTAGCTTCTCATTAGGCTGGACTTACGCACCTCACTGGTAGGTGCGGTTTCTAACCGCACCGATCTTCACTGGTAGGTGCGGTTTCTAACCGCACCGATCCTATAATAGGAATAAGAACCCTTACTGTCCAAAGATAAGCACCTCAAATCAATTTTGCGTAAGTCTTTTAGAAATATCTTTGATGTTGACGTGAATTTAAATTCAGTGTAAACTTTTCACAAATTAATGCATCGCGACGCAAAGTCGCTTCTACAAGGGGAAAACAATGAACCCGCTATGTCTGGAACACTGTTTGACTGAGTCAGAAAAACAGCAATTTGAAGAGAACGGTTTCTTTGCAGTTGAGGATGCGATCCCACAAGAGATGGTCGACAGACTGATCGCCGCCGTTGACCGAGTCGGAGCGGAGCATTTAGGTATAGTGTATGTTACGTCGTATTCGGTGTTCTATAACATCGATTTCGTCGGCAGGGACGAAGCCTTTATTGAATTGCTCGATTGGCACACAACTTTCCCAAAAGTGTGGGGAATTTTGGGGTGGAACATCAAACTCTACCATTCTCACTTGATTGTGATGCCCCCGCTGCCGCTGGAGGAACATAACGAGCAGAAACGTCTCGGCTGGCATCAAGACAGTGGTAGACTCAACTTCGAGTTGGAGGGCGAGCCGCGCCCACGTGTATCCTTGAAAGTCGCATTTTTCCTCACTGACACATCTATTCCCGGACGCGGCAACTTCTCCGTGATACCGGGGAGCCAGAAATGGAATACAATCGAAATGCCCGAAGACAAGACCGCGGATCCTGAAAACGCAACCCCTGTTTTCGCCAAACCCGGAACCGCCGTCTTTTTTGACCGAAGACTCTGGCATGCTGCAGGACGAAATACCTCCGATGTCATTCGTAAAGTCCTCTTCTACGGCTATAGCTACCGCTGGTTGCAACCTCGCGACGACATGACCGTGGCACACTGGATGGAACGCTCTGATCCAATTCGTCAGCAGATTTTGGGAAAAAGCACGGGCGGACACGGCTATACCTCTCCCGGTGAAAAAGATGTACCACTCCGCACATGGATTCAGGAAAATCTCGGTGCTGAGGCGGTCGCCCGTTAGAACACAAAACAATGGGCGGGAGCCAAACCCGCCCTTAAATAGAATGCCTACAAAGTCCCAAACCAACAGAAATTAAACTTCCCAGAAAGTTAAAACCCCTACTTTTCCATTTGCTTGGCAATTCTACAACAGAAAATTGTATACTTTCTATTGCATAACACCACACAATTTTCTAAAACACCCAGGAGCACAGCCTCGAACTTCATGTAAACATTTCGCTGGCTGCTAACGTTTGCATACACCAGAAACTATCCTCTAAGACACCAAGAAAAGGAGTTGCCAACCGCCATGAAAACATTTCTCTGCCTGCTAACGTTCCTTTTCGTGCCAACCATTGCCTTTTCCCAAACAGGCACAATCGAAGGCACCGCCTATAACAACATCACACAGGAACCGTTAGTAGATGCAGAAGTCCGGATTGTTCAGACAGATGAACGTCAAAAAACAGATGAAAATGGAAAGTTCGTTTTCAGCACCGTCCCTGAGGGTGCCTACACTTTAGTTATAACTTCGGTTGACCCCGAATTAACACATGAAAGCTCAATTCTTGTTGTAGCAGGGCAGACCTCAAAGCCAGAGATTTACGTCGGTACAGCGCAGTACCGTCTTGATGAGGTCGAGGTAACCGGCGAACGGGACCCTAAAACCGTCAGCAAAAAAAGTATCCAATCACAAGAAATTACACGTCTACCCGGCACAGGTGGTGACGCGCTCCGCGCCCTTCCCGCTATTCCGGGAATTGGTGTTGCGAACGATTTCAGCGGGGCACTTTATATCCGCGGTGGCTCCGATGAAGATAACCTCTACTACTTCGACAGGGTTCCCGTCGGTTATCCATATCACTTTGGCGGACTCGTCTCGTCCTTAAGCTCCGAAATTATTGATCGAATTGATGTCTATGCTGGAGGCTATGGTGCCGAGTATGGCGTGGATTCCCAAGCCGTCATTGACATCTACTCACAAGACAATAGCCGAGCGAATTTGGGTGGAAAGTTTAATCTCAATCTTCTCTACTCAGAGGGTCTTCTCGAAGGTAAAATCGGTGAAAACGGGTTCTGGTATGCCGCGGGCCGTAGAAGCTACATTGACCTATTCGTCGGATCGCTGGCGTTTGACGCTGGTGCTATCACTGCTTTTCCGCGTTTCTGGGACTATCAACTCAAGGCAGGATACGATCTGAGTGAAAAACATCAACTCTTTTTTAACCTCTTTGCCTCAGGCGACCGATTTGCCCTGAAACTCGACGGTGAAGACGTAGACGAAGATTTTAGAGGAAACATCAGTTTCGAGAGCGGTTTCGAGGGCGCAGGCCTCCACCTCCGCTCCTTTCTCACAGATCGACTCACCTCTTACCTATCGCTAACCCGATCAGATTTCCTCTTTGATGCCAATTTCGGTCCAACGATCTCCTTGAAAATTGACGCGCCCAACTACACACTTCGTGAAGACCTTATATACGAACTAAATCCGAGGCACCGTTTGGAATCCGGGTTAATTCTCGGACTCGAACCCGGACAGGTTACTGGCACTTTCACTCGGATACCCGATGAGGGGGAAGTCGACTTTGATATCCGACTTGAAGAAAAGGTCGATTTAGACGAATACGTGCGCGGACAACGTATCGAAGGCTATTTGCAGGATAGGTACACACTCCTACCATTTTTATCGGTGGTATTTGGGCTCCGCTTCGACTATTTCAACCGTATTGATGAACTCTCTATCCAACCGCGTGGCAGCCTGCTCGTCGAACTTCCCAGCGGTTCTGAAATCCAATTCGCTTACGGACTTTACAACCAGACCCCCCTGCCAGCACTCCTCTCTCCGAGCATAGGAAACCCGGCTTTAAAGTCAAGTCAGGCAAGTCATTATATCCTTGAACTCAAACGGCAACTCTCGCAAGACACAGAAATCAAAATGGCGGCTTATTACAAGGACCTGAGGGGCTTGGTGACTGTTGATGAGGAAGCCGCTTATCTGAACCAAGGTGAAGGTTACGCACAAGGCACCGAAATCTTCCTACGGCACCAGAGTGGCGAACGATTTTTCGGTTGGATTTCTTACGCCTACGCGCTTTCTGAACGTAGAGACCGCCCCGGTGAACCCTATCGACCCTACTCCTTTGACCAGACACACGTGGCAACGATCGCCGCAAGCTACAACCTCACGCCTACCTGGGAGTTCGGCGCGAAATGGCAGTACCGAACCGGGAACCCCTATACGCCTCGTGAAGGCACAAATATCGGGATTGACCCAAGGAACGGAGAACCTATCTTTATCCCAATTTTCGCAGAAACTTATTCGGACCGTTTGCCACCGTATCACAGGTTGGATCTGCGCGTCAGTAAAACCTTCCAATTCGGCAACTGGAAACTCGGGACATTCCTCGAACTCCTAAACGCTTATAACCGCGCAAACTTGCTCGATTTCAATTATCCCGAGGATTGTCGAACACCAGAGGACTGCCTCGAAAGACGAAACGACATCAACCAGTTACCTATTATCCCTTATTTGGGGATTACAGCAGAATTCTAATCATTTTTAGGACCCAGGAACGTGAGATATATATTAATTCTTTTAATGCTGGTAGGTACACTGAATGCCTTCGCGCAAACCGATGATACCGAAAAGCTGGACCCAACTGAGAACGACACATCAGGCGAGGCCACCCGTTTAGATCCAATCCCGGTTGAAGTCCAACGGTTAGAGAAGAAGCCGCGTCATACCTTCAGTGGTAGGGCAATCCGGAGTGCAATGGGGAGCGGTGGAGATCCGATTCGCGTGCTAAATAGCCTCCCAAGTGTCGGCCTCCTAAATGATTTCGTCGGAATCCTCTCTGTCCGCGGGGGCGGACCTGAAGACAATCTTTTCTACTTTGATCGATTACCGTTAGGTTATCCATATCACCTCCAAGGAATCGTTTCAACGGTCAACGCTGAAGTGATTGAAAATATCGAGGTATATCCGGGTGGATACGGAGCAGAATTCGGTTCCGACTCACAAGCCGTGATTGACATCCACTCCCGCACGAAGACTGATACCGCTTTCGGAGGAACAGTCAACTTTAACCCAGTATATGGACAAGCCTTCTTTGAAGGAAACGTAGGAGAACGCGGGTATTGGTACGCCTTTGGACGGCGGAGTTATATGGAGCCGCTCTTTGAATTACTACCTCGTCTGTTGGAAATCGAAAACGATTTGGTAACCGAGGTGCCAAGTTTCTGGAGTTATCAGGGAAAAGCAGTCTATCAATTAAACAGCACTCACAAGTTAGTTATCAACGCCATTGCGGCAGATGATTCCGCTAAATTTAATTTCACTTCGGCCGAAGTGTCTGATGGCGACTTGCAGGGTCCGCTAAGTTCAAATAACCCGTTCGATTCACAAGGCATTCATCTCTATTCTGAGAAAGAGAGTCAGTTCAGCTCCGTTGTATCACTGACGCGCTCGTTCTCTCGTACAGAATTCATTTTTGGCGAAGGCTACTCCTATCGAAATACCGAAAGCGTCTATGCCCTACGGGGAGATCTTGAGTATTGGGCTAAGTTTCCAAAAACGCTATTGGAGTCGGGTTTCGTTCTTTCGAGACTCCCTTCAACATTGATTAGCGACGGGGCGCGTCCACCTGAAGAAGGGGATCCCGACTATAACTTCAGACTCAAACAAGATGGAGAGAAAATTTTTACCTCTACACCTACAATCTCACACCGCCTTGAAGGATATTTGCAAGCAACGCAGCAACCACCTTCGTTCCGTTATGCTGACCTCTACGCCACTGTCGGGATGCGGACGAGTTACCTCAGTCTGATAGACACGTTTTCACTGCAGCCGCGCGGGCTCCTCGGTGTAACACTCGGACCGGGTTTCGCGAATGTCGATGGACTTTCGCTTTTCCCAGTAGACCTACGCTTCATGTACGGTATTTACATCCAAAACCCACAACCCTATCAAGTGTTGCTCGGGAAGGAGAACCCAGAAATCACTCCCAGTTTGGCAAAGCATTATGTCATAACCTTGCAAAAAGAACTAAAACCTCAGAAGTCCTTAGTTTCGCAAATGAGAGTCGGTATCACTGGTTATTACAAAGACCTTCAAGATATGATTACCTACAATGAATCCGAAAGCCGCTATCAGAATCAGCGGACTGGATACGTGAGAGGGATCGAGATTTCATTGGAACATGAAATCGGTAACACCTTTCGGAGTTGGCTCTCCTATGCCTATACCATCTCCAAACGTCAAGACTCACCAAGGGACGAGGAGCGCTTTTATATGTATAGCACGCCACATGTTTTGGGAATTGGTCTGAATTATCTATTGGGATCTTGGGAATTTGGCGCGAATTGGCAATATAAGAGCGGCATTTTGTATTCACCGTTGTTAGATAGAGAACCCTATACCAATCCGTTTACAAAAAACGAGACGTGGCTGCCAATCTACGGCGATCCAGAACGCACCGCAGCATATCATCGCTTGGATCTACGGTTCCATCGGTCTCTTCAGATTGAGGAATTCCATTGGTACTTCATTCACATCAACAACTGGAAAGGCGGAGTCACCTTTGAACTGTGGAATGCTTATAACCGTACTAATATCCTTCAAGTCCGTTACAATCAAGATTACACAAAAGAGGTACCGATCGCGCAATTACCTATCGTTCCCTTCATCGCACTGACGCTCGAATTTTGATTAACCTGTGCCAGTGAGATTCATC
>VXZL01000347.1:0-7317 GCA_009845505.1 Candidatus Poribacteria bacterium
GGGCGCGGTATCCCGAATCAACTCGAAGCGTTTTTGAATGTCTTCAACGCTCTCAAAAGTTTCTCCTACGAATTCAATCACTGTTTCATTCTCCTTTAACGAAAGAAATTTCGATAGATTTTGTGCCTTTTAGTATGCCACGTCTAACCGTTTTTTTCAAGGAATCTTTTTAGCCAAAGATTGTTGCGCTTCACTCCATCTTATGCTATCATCTAATACATAAAAAACCAACCGCTAATTGATCCTCTCACTTAACAGGAGCGTTTATGAAAGACCGGAAACATTTTATTCTCATCGGTTATCTGCTGATATTCAGCGTAAGTATTTATCAAAACGTTAACGCCCAAGAAAATCTCGCCCAAGAGGCGTATGCGATTTTTGAACAAAACTGCCTGAACTGCCACGGGGAACACGGCGCATTTACTGAGGAAATCATCATTGAGCACACGGTGCTCCTCGAAACTGGAGCTGTCATTCCAGGGCAACCGATTGACTCTACACTCTATACACGGCTCCTCGAAAAAGACCCTATCAGACGCATGCCCCTCGGACAACCCCCACTCCCACCCGCGGCGATCCACACCATCCGAAACTGGATTCAAGCTGGTGCCCCGAGTTGGGAACACACAACGGAGATCGCCGGCACTTTCATCACACCTGCGGAGATGCTGACACACATCGAAAACCACGTCAACACACTGCCACCCTTTGACCGGACGTTTGCACGGTACTTTACTCTCACACATCTCTATAACGCCGGTGAAACGCCTGAATCCCTTCACGCCTATCAGCGCGCCCTTTCCAAACTCGTGAATAGCCTATCGTGGGGACGTGAAGTGATCCGACCGCAACCCATTGACGGAGAAGAAACGGTCTTCTATATCGATCTCCGCGACTACGAATGGGAGATTGGCCCCAACCGCTGGACGCTGATTGAAGTGGAATATCCGTATAGCATTGCGTTCGATGCACCCACAGAGACAACACTGCGTGAAAAACTGACCAATCTACGTCAAGAAATGAATTGTGAAGTGCCATTCGTTCATGTCAATTGGTTTCTTGCCACTGCTTCCTTACCACCTCTCTATCACGACATTCTCGGTCTCCCTGTGACCGTTCGGGAGTTGGAAACACGACTTGAAGTGAATGTCGCTGAAAATATACGGAATGCAGCGGGGCGACGCGTCTGGCGCGCCGGTTTCAACAATTCGGGAGTCTCAAATCATAACCGCGTTGTGGAACGCCACATCTCTCGGTATGGTGCGTATTGGAAAAGTTACGATTTCGCTGGGAGCGTCGGGACGCAGCACATTTTTACACATCCACTCTCTTTCACACACGATGGTGGCGAGATTATCTTTAACCTACCCAACGGTTTACAGGCATACTATCTCACAGATGCGGGGGGCGGTCGGTTGGATGAAGCACCGATAGCGATCGTCTCCAACCCCGCAGCGAGTGATCCAACTGTCCGTAATGGACTTTCGTGTATCGGATGTCATACCGAAGGAATGAAAACGTTTGAAGATCAGGTGCGTGTTGTTGTTCAGCAGAACCCCAACCCACCCTATAACAAAGCACAAGCGTTGCGGTTGTATACTGAAAAAGTCGTCATGGACCCACTCGTATCTGAGGATACGCAGCGGTATCGTCAAGCACTTGAGGCAGCAGGCGATATATTTGGTGGCATTGAACCCGTGCAGCGGTTCCATGAAGCGTTTCAAAGACCCCTTGATGCGTCGCACGCTGCGGCAGCAGTCGGTTTAGAGACAGAAACATTTCTTGCGGAGATTCGTGAGAATGTAGGTTTACAGAACTTAGGGTTGCTGGTGTTAGAAAATGGGACGATAAAACGGGATACGTGGACAGAGAACTTTAGTGAAGTCGTTTTTGCATTGGATTTCCCATCGCGAAGTGCAGGCATCAATGTTGATCCACAAACAGAGATTATCCCTGGAGCGTCTGTACACATTCCTGACCCGAACCTCCGCGCCGCAATAGCAGACACCCTCGACAAAGCACCGGGAGACCCGATTACCACAGAAGAAATGGCTACTTTGCAGAAACTGTACACTGGTTACTATAACATTAGCGATTTAACAGGACTTGAATTCGCAAAGAATTTAATAGATTTAACTCTCCAGGACAATCCTTTATCAGACATTTCGCCGCTTGCTTCGCTGACAAAATTACGTCACCTAAGCATTCGAGACACTGAAGTCTTCGACCTTTCGCCGCTATCGAGATTGTATGAACTTGAAGTCATAGACGCCACATCACTTCGTATATCAAGTCTCGCTCCCTTGGCAGGGCTCAAAAACCTGAAAAAGTTAGACACCGCACACACTGATATTACTGACCTGTCACCTTTGGCAGGATTGACAAACCTAACAAGGCTCCGCTTATATGACTGCAAAGCAACCGACCTGTCCCCCTTGAAAGGCTTAACAAAACTGAGATGGTTCGGTTTGCCGCAGAACGATAATATCCAGGACTTCTCACCCTTGTCAGGATTAACAGAGTTGAGACATCTTGACCTATTCGATACTGGTATTTCGGATCTTTCCCCGCTATCAGGCTTGGTTAATTTGGAAACGTTGATACTAAACAGCAACAACATTGTAGATGTCTCACCACTTACATCTCTGCGTAACTTAAAAAGGTTAGAACTTCACGAGAATAACATATCTGACTTCTCACCCTTGGATCCCATACGCGAGACGATAGAAGTCTTCATTTGGGACAGCAACCCTGGGTTTCCACAAGGTGGTCCAAAAATTGCGGGGCCTTGGCTCTGGCTAACCTTGCCAGCAAACTGGGGTGAGGATTTCCTTCTGACGGATTACTTCGCAAAAGTATCCAACAATAAAGTTACAGAAGAACAGATCGCTACCCACGGGGTCTCGGAGGGAGCTTCTATAGGAGAAAGTGTGTGGTCGGTTGGAACACTTGAGCCTTATAACGCGGATCGCAAATATAAGAATGCGACGAACCTTACAAGACTATTCGACGCTCAAGGTGCTATTGAAGTTGGTGACGGCGCGGATCATGTTGTCGTCTATGGTTCTATCCCTGTGTTCTCTCCGAGAACACAGCAGACGAAAATATTCATAGGTACCAGTCATCCTCGGAAAGTCTATCTTAATGGCAAGTTAGTTCATGATCAAGCCTTCGGTCTCGGGGATCATGATTACAAAACATTTTTTCCAATCACACTACAACCCGGGAAAAATGTGTTTTTGATAAAACTTGGTGCTAAGTGGGAGACTCATCTATATTCTTTCTTTTTCGGATTTGAACCTGGCACGGAATATGAGGTATACAATCCGCACGTCGGATATACACTCTCTACGCCTAAAATCCATGCAGGCGATACCTTCACCCTCAACATCACCGCGGAAAACGTTATTGATTTCGCAGGTTGGCAAGTAGACCTTGCCTTTAATCCGACTATACTCGAAGCAATTGAGGTAAATGAAGGCGATTTCCTGAAAATAGACAACGGCACGACCTTCTTTCAGAAGGGCACTATTGATAACACAACGGGTAAGATTACTAAACTCAGTTCGGCACGCCTCAGCGAAGATGGGGTTACCGGCACAGGAACACTCCTATCAGTGACGTTCACCGCGAAAACACCCGGACAGACGCAGCTCAAACTCGAAAACTTTCAACTCGCCGCGATTACAGGAGAGTCTATTCCCGTTGGTGCACCTGATATTCTTATTACCGTAGAAGGTCAACTCACAACTGGGGACGTCAACCGAGATGGACAGGTCAGCATTCTGGATATGGTACTGGTTGCACGTCAGTTCGGGAACACTGTTCCTTCGGACTCTGCAGTTGACATCAATGGCGATGGTGTTATCAACGTCTTGGATCTGATTCTTGTTTCTCAGCACATGGGTGAATCCAGCGACGCAGCTGCCCCGTCTCTTGTTGGAGTAAACGAGCGAGAATTGGATCCGGCGATAGTCAGGGCGTGGATAGCACAAGCAGCACTTGAAGACGATGGCTCTGTTGTCTTCCAACAAGGGATAGCGAAACTTCGGGAACTGCTATCATCGCTGCTGCCGAAAGAGACGACACTGCTGCCGAATTATCCAAACCCATTCAACCCAGAGACATGGATACCGTATCAACTCTCCAAACCTGCGGAGGTTACCTTGCGCATTTATGCTATCAATGGTGAATTGGTCCGGACGTTGGCGTTAGGACATACACCTGCGGGTATCTATGAATCTCGGACGCGTGCGGCGTATTGGGATGGGAAAAATGAGGTGGGTGAGTCTGTTGCAAGTGGAATTTATTTCTACACGCTAACCGCAGGCAACTTTACGGCGACGCGGAAACTCCTGATTCGGAAGTAAGTATGTCTTTAAGTTTCGGCTATGGAAGGTTTACACACTCCCGAAAATCCTTGTGTTTCGAGGTAATCTATGTTATCATAGAAATTATGAAAGTTAACCTCCAAATAAGGTAGATGAATCTATAGCAACTGAGGAGATAGCACGATGCACCAAAGACTACGTTCTGCCCCCACAGTCGTCTATCCCGAATCCGACGGTCAACCGATGGCAGAAACTCCGAGACATCAACAAGTCATGATAGATTGCATGAATGTTCTAAGAAGACATTTCTATAAGATTCCCGAGGTGTATATTGGAGGGAACATGCTGCTGTATTACGAAGAAGGCAACCCCCGGAAGTCTGTCTCCCCGGATGTGTTTATGGTTCGGGGGGTCTCGAAGAAAGAACTCCGAGTGTATAAGACGTGGGAACAGCATCCGACACTCGATTTCGTATTGGAGGTTGCGAGTCCAAGCACAGTCAGAAAAGATTTAGGTGAGAAAAAGGAGCTTTACGCGAATGTCCTGAAAGTCAGAGAGTATTATATTTACGACCCCTATCATGAGGTAGAACCTTCGTTCATAGGGTTCCGTCTTGTCGGGGGTATGTATGAGGAGATAGAGTTTGTGAACGATCGACTTGTGTCTGAGCAGTTAGGCTTGGAACTTGGTGAGCATGAAGACACGCTGCGCCTGTATGACCCAATGAATGGTACGTGGTTGCCTACCTCTGATGAGCGAGCGGACGCAGCAGAGGCTCGCGCTGAAGGTGAGGCACGCGCTCGGCAAGTCGCGGAGGCTCGCGCAGCAGCAGCAGAAACCGAACTTGCTGAGCTTCGGGCAGTCCTTGAACGGCTACAAGCTTCTGAGTAGTGTCTACTATCATTCAAATCACTGTTAACAGCGTTCTATCTCCTGCGCTGTGGACTCCACCTGATGACATAATTAGATGGTATCTCCCTGACAAACATTGACGACGCGCGATCCCTGTCCCCAAAACGATAGGTGACAGAACTCAGATAAAGCTGCGCTTGCGCCCGGGTCATACCGACATAGAAAAGACGACGCTCCTCCTCAAGTTCCGCTTCTGTAATATCCTGCCGCCACATCGGAAAACTCCCCTCCTCCATACCAATAATGATAACAATCGGGAATTCTGTCCCTTTCGCTGCGTGCAATGTCATTAAGGTCAACTGCTCGGTCGTGTCGTCAAGTTCATCGACATTCGTGAGCAACTTCTGATAATCCAAGAAATCCGTAAGCCTATTCGTATCACTCATTGATTCAAAATGAAGCGCGGCGTTCATAAACTGAATACGCCGTTGTCGCCACGCAAGGTCTTCTGGGAACTCAGGAGGTGGGACATCCTGTAATTCTTCCATATAGGCTGTTGCCTGTTCCGCCTCCGCTGCTTCAAGCGGGAAGCGGTCCGGCAATTTAGGGTCGTGCATCCGGATGAAACGTTTTGCAGCATTGAGAAACGCATCCGTCTCAGTTAAGGTTTCCTTGGTAGCCGATGCGCCAGTTTTGGCAAGGATACCGACGCCGACGAGGGGTAGGAGTTCAGTCAGAGATTTTACCTCACGTTTATAAGCATCAATTTTAATGAGCTCTTTAAAGATTTCTCGATTGGCCGTAACATCTTCCAAGGCACCGTGTAGGCGACCGTGTTCGATGCCAAATTTTTCGGCGAGTGCCCCCATGTTACACCGTTGTCGCGGGAAAAGCCGACGCGCTGTGGCGAGTGTATCGTAATGGGGAGCGGACAAATCCCGACTCAAATATCGTCTGAGGTCCCGCGCGAGGATGGGATTATCGTATTCCGCTACGTTGTGCCCAATCAAGATCCGATCTTGGATGAACCCCATGAGTTCTGGCAAAACGATTTCAATTCCTGGGGAATCTTTGACTGTTTCTGCGTCAATTCTGTGAATGCGCGTGGCGGCACGTGGAATGTGACCACCCGGCGGTTTTACCAAACTATGAAACCGTTCGACTTCGCTGCCTATTGCGCTGAGTCGTTGTGCAGCGATTTCAACAATCTCTGCCGTTTTTGGATTGATGCCAGTCGTTTCCAAATCGTAGACAACCATATCCGCCATGTTCGGACTTTCAAAACGGTTGATAAGCCGTTGGCAAAGTTTGAGGG
This sequence comes from Candidatus Poribacteria bacterium, assembly GCA_009845505.1. Lineage (GTDB taxonomy): Bacteria > Poribacteria > WGA-4E > WGA-4E > WGA-3G > WGA-3G. The sequence continues at coordinate 6,499 of VXZL01000347.1, forward strand.
CTGCGAGACTCCGAACCCCTTCAGTTCCAAGATGAATCGCATCTGTATCTATTACATCCGCTGTTCCAATCAGGATTGTCCGCGCGTCTCTCCCACTTTCACCAATTTCCGAAAAATCGCCGATGAGTATATGGACTCCATTTGCCATCTGTGTCACATCGTTTTCATCAGGAGGTAGGAATTGAAGTTGCGCTGTGTGATCCAGATAGGTTTCAAGTGTCTGGTGGATAATGTGTGCCGCGCAGTATTCGTCAATCCCATGACTGGCAGTAATCTGAATCGGTTCATCGAGGTCGAGGGCACTGTAGAGAACATCTTGCGCCGTTGTGAGATTCGACAGTTCAGGTTGCCTTTCGATGACTTCCAACTCTTCAGCGCGGTAGGCAGAACGAGACTGTTCCAACGCGTCAAAGAGTTTGAGAATTATCTTATCAACCGCCTCTCCTTCGATTTCAGTTGATAAATCCTCAAGTTGCGTCCAGAACTGACGCACATTTCGGCGGGTCAAGGGACCGACATCCTGTGGATATGCTTCGATATTTTTCAGCAGTTCGATGAACGCAATATGTTCGCGTTGTGCGAGCCACTTCAGGCGCACCCATGTCAAATCGTCAATGCAAGTCTCAGGAAAATTGATGGCGCGTTCCAAATCTTGTGGAAGTTGCCACTGGATAAAACGGAGATAGGCGAGAATGCTCTTACTATTTCCCTCTCCAAAGGAATTCATCGGTTGAACGCGTTGAAATTGGATGTTGGCACGTAGGAGCTGCTCAGCCAACACGTCTGCGAGTCTATGTGTTCGGTAAAAGATCGCTATAT
>VXZL01000347.1:7327-8571 GCA_009845505.1 Candidatus Poribacteria bacterium
GCTATATCGCGATAAGAGTAGTTGCGTTGTTCTACTAATTTCCTGATAACATCAATGACACCGAGTGCTTCTGCTACAGGAGTATCGAAGGTATAGTGGAAAATGTCGCGTCCGACATCTTTGTGGGTTCTGAGGGTATGCTGTTTTTGTCGTTCTATGTTTTTAGAAATGACTTCCTCTGCGGCGCGCAAAATCTTCTCACTGCATCGGTAGTGATCGTCCAGTGTGAGGGTCTCTGGGTTGAAGTCGATTTTGAAATCCTCAATATACTGTGGATTCGACCCACGCCAACTATAGATCGCCTGATCTTCGTCAGCGACGACCATCAGGTTCCCCTCCGGTGGTGGACAGAGCAGTTGGAGTAAACGATATTGTACGTTGTTCACATCGTGGTATTCATCAACAAGGATGTATGAGATCTCCCGACGATAGGCTTCTCGGACCTCTGCTACCCGTTCAAGCAGTTCGACGGTTTTCACAAGGAGATCGTCGAAATCAAGCGCATCGTATGCGTCGAGTTTGTCTTGATAACTTCGCAGGACACTTTGAATGTTTTCGAGAGTTCCTGATTCATAGATATCCAGCGTCTCCGCTGCATCAACAGGATTCTGTAATTTACATTTGGCATCACTGATGACGTTGCGCAGCAGCCATGGTGGATAGTCGTCAGGGTTAAGGCTTAACTCGCGGACGCTTTCCGTTAGAATCTCGTCTTGGAACTCTTGATCAAAGATAGTGAAGTTTTTGCTCAGTCCGATTTGTGTTGCATGTTTTCGGAGCACTTTGACGCAAAATGCATGGAAGGTGCAAGCCTTAACGCTGGATCCGTGTGGTTCACCGATTTCACTATTGATGCGTTCCTGCATCTCCTCCGCGGCTTTGTTTGTAAAGGTAATTGCGAGGATGTTTTCAGGTTTAATATTGTGTTCACGAATCAAGTAGGCAATACGGTGTGTAATGACTTTTGTTTTTCCCGTGCCGGGACCCGCGATGACGAGCAGTGGACCATTTTTATGTGTTACTGCTTCTCTCTGTTTTTCGTTTAATTCATTGAGGATGTTCATCGGATTTCCTCCGGTGCCTTCTATCGGAAAAGGTTCGCATCACTTTCGGTATTTCGTGAAATATAGTGCTTATCTCAAGGTTACAACACTGATGTGAAGGTTCGCCATTATGATTGAACTTGCGTTATTATACCATATTTGATGCGAAAAATCAATACAATTTTTCTGTGAATTATCAGT
>VXZL01000086.1 GCA_009845505.1 Candidatus Poribacteria bacterium
GGACAAAACAGTGAAATATAACAGCAGTGCTGGCTTTTCGAGGCTCTTGATCATCTGGGTGATAACGCTTATTGTTGTCGCCGTCTCTCTCGGTTTGACCCTGTTTCTGATTAATCAGTCGAGGCAGACGGTCATTCCGATTGCCCCACCGCCGTTGCCAGTTGCTGCGAATCCTTCAGATACACCGCCGCCGCCGCAACCACTCAATCTATTTCTTCTTGACCCAACGACTCTCACGCTTGTTCCAGTTAAAATTGAACGGCGGCTTCATGCCGAGTTTACGCAACGTTTAGGGCAAGTCGTCAAGGCACTTATTCAAGAAACACCGCCTAACTTTAGAAATCCTATTCCACGCGGCACACTCCTCAATGAAGTCTACATTGACAGCCATCAGACCGCCTACTTAGATTTTTCAAGACACCTCACTGACGATCATATCGGTGGGACCACCGCTGAGCGTTTAACCGTTATGGCGATTCTTAAAACCGTCTTTGACGCATTCCCGAATGATATTAAACAGGTTCAGATTCTAATTGATGGAAACGAAGTAAAAACGCTTGCAGGACATCTTAACCTCTCACAGCCACTACACTTTTTCGATTGAGATTTGTGAATGAAACTTATTATTGGACTCGGTAACCCCGGGCTCCGCTACCAAGACACCAAACACAACGTCGGCTTTCGCGTGATTGATGCCCTCCACGAAAAAACGCAAGATAGGCAACAGAACTCACGCCGCACACAAACATCAATCTGCAAATCGCTTGTTATGCAGACAACGTGGCACGACACATCCGTTATCCTCGCAAAACCGATGACGTATATGAATAACAGTGGTGTAGCCGTTGCTGCGCTCGTTGAGCGGTTTGAGGTGCCCCTCTCGCAGCTCTGTGTTGTCTACGATGACGTTCATTTGGACATCGGTATATTGCGGATGCGTCAGAAAGGGAGTGACGGCGGACAGAAAGGGATGAAATCTATTATTCATCACTTGGGGACGAACGAGTTTCCGCGTCTCCGTATCGGCATTGGTGAACCAATTGGTGATTTGGTCGATTATGTTCTCACGGAATTTTCGCAAACCGAAGAGATAGAAATCGAATCTACTATCCATCGAGCAGTTGATGCTATCGAAACCTTCGTCAAGGATGATATCCTAACAGTCATGAATCAATTTAACCGACCCCAACAGTGAAGAGGTGAGACTATGGATAAAAAATACCGTATTCAGAACGTTGAGACGATACCCAGCCCATCGCTGGTTGTTTATCTCGCACAGGTTCAACAGAACATTGAACGTGCTATTGCTGTTGTTGATGGAGATGTCTCGAAGCTTAGACCGCATGCGAAGACGCATAAAACCGCAGAGATTATCGCCATGGAGCGTGAGGCTGGCATCCTTAAGCACAAATGCGCTACCCTGCGCGAAGCAGAAATGCTGGCACAGAACGGTATACAGGATATTGTGATTGCTTATCAGATGGTAGGACCCAATGTCAATCGCTTCGTCTCGCTGCAGCAAACATATCCGCATGCCGATTTCAAGGTCGTCGTTGATCATTCAGAGGCAGTGAGAGCACTTTCGTCAGCCGCGGCGATGTCCGGTTTAAACGTCAAGGTTATGCTCGATCTGGATGTCGGCATGCATCGCACAGGGATACCCGTCAGTGATGAGGCTGTGGAGCTCTACGCCCAGATTGCAGCGGCGGATGGATTACAACCGTGGGGTCTACACGTTTACGATGGACATATCCACGATGAAGATGTAGCTGAGAGACAAGCGTCTTGCAACAAAAGCCTCGCGCAAGTAGAGGAGATGCAGGATAGGCTCTCTGCCAAAGGACTTGAAGTGCCGTTGATTGTGATGGGCGGTACACCCACATTCCCCATCTATGCCAAAACGCCAGGCGTCGAGGCATCGCCGGGCACCTTCATTTTTCATGATCATGGGTACACGACCCTCTTCCCCGATCTCGGTTTTACCCCAGCAGCACTCCTCTTGAGTCGTATTATTAGCGTGCCTACCCCGAATCGGATTACCCTTGATTTGGGACATAAAGCCATCGCTGCAGATCCTGATGGTGTACGTGGGATCATCTTGAATATTGATGATGCTGAGGTGGACAAGCAGCATGAGGAACATTGGGCGATTAACGTTCCGGACAGTACGCCTCTGTCCATTGGACAGGAAATTTACGTCTGTCCAACACATATCTGCCCCTCTGTCGCGCTCCATCCGTTTTACTATGTCATAGATGCTGATGGCTATTGTCGGGAGACATGGGAAGTCACGGCACGAAATCGAAGTGCTGCGTGATCCTATAAAATGCGACGCTCACGGCCACGGAAAAAACGGTGCTGGTACGTTTGCGCCCCAACTGATAAGCACCCACACAACCGCCATGCTGAATTCCCCAAAGACCATACCCAAGAAGAAAGGGCGGAGTCGCTGATACTGCCGAATGCCGCTGTAGCGTAGGATTGGGGTCTTAATGCTCCAGGCAATTACAACCGGGAACCAAAACACAATAAGTGTCCACGAAGCCGATAGCGCATATCCAAGTGGATGCAAGGGCCACCACCAGTATAACATCCGCAAGATAACCAGCCCTGTTGTCACGAGCGCACCGATGCCAAAAAAGATTCCACCAGTTGTGCGGAAGTCTGCCCCTAATCCCTCCATCGCCGCGACGTTGTCTCTGAAAGCCCAAAGTGGATTTCCGCGATAGGTGTAGCTATACATATAGTTTGCACCGTGTGTATAAGGAAGCCATAAGTGGATAGCAGCCGCACATAAGAAGGCGAGTGTGCTCCCTAACACAAACACACCTAAGAGTGAACGATAGGACATTCCCACCCGATCTCTGATTTTTAAACCGTCTAAAAAACCTGTTAGAATTAATCCGCGTTGATCGCGAGTAAAGATAGCATCAAGGAACGAGAGTATAGTAAGGCTTTGTGCCCCCAATGTTGCTTTGCTCGCAATGAGTTGATAGAGATCTATCGGTCGAAACGATGTTTCCGTCATTAGCAATCCACCTTCAGCTGTACTACGCGCCATGACCACTGCTACGATGCCGATATAGACGAGTATCTCGAATGCGGCGAACCCTAAATTCAGTCCTGCTGCGTAACACCATCCTATCGCAAGAAGCAGACTCATAATAAGTCCCCAAACTGCCGTGCGGTAAGGCATAAGTTCCGCCGTATCATCTACTTTGTTTGTACGAAACGCTCGCCGAAACACGCTTCTGAAATGTGGAAATCCCATATAGATAAACGAAATAACCAGCACCACATAAGCACCTGCGACTTGGTAACCCAAATAGAGTCGGGTCGGGTAGAGAGGCATCCCGCTTACCCGTAGACCAAACATCGCTGCGACGACATCTTGGAACCGCGTGAGAAGAAAAAAGAACCATAGACTGAAAAGCAGTTGTGTCGGCAGGAGATAGAAAAATCCTACCGCTGCAAAAGAGAGGAAAATCGGGGTGTAGGCGATGGCGTTGAAGGGCTGTTCTGTAAAGTATTGATTCAGTAGGTAACGGAGCGGAAAGTTCGGGATTTGGGGCCAGATTTCATGAAGACCGTTTAAGGTAAAGATAAGCGCAGGCAATCCAAACCCTAACCACATCAAGCGATTCCGCAGAAAACCGCGTCCCTCGTGTACGAACTCAAGCGGGAGCGAAACCAATGGAAATGACAGTTTCTCATTTTCAATCCACTGTTTTCGCAGGATTGCTGCGAGGCAGAGAAACGCTGTGAAAACTAAAAAGACAAGCACACCCCAGAGGCACAACGGCTCTATCCAGGCGCGCCACGGAATTACATCACCCGTCTCGGTGCCTTCATAGAAACTGATTGCAATCGCTGCTTGTCCTTTTTGTTCTGGCGAAAATGGAATCAACCACGGCTTGATGTGTGGGAAAAACAGCGTATCCCAACTGTTCGTTTCATTGGTAAAGTAGTTGACTGCGATGAGGGCGGGAATGAGTTTTTCCATCACCCCGCGCGATGAGATCATCGAGGCGACCAGCATCATACAGTAGATGCCCATCAACTCCCGCGGCGATAATCCGAATCGATTGTTCAGTTTTTCGAGCAACCGATTCCCTAATACCAGAAAAAAGAACAATCCAATGACCGCAGGTGGCAGCTGCAAAAACCCGATTTGGATGTAGGTGATTACCAATTCCGCATAAGAGACGATGCAGCATATAGCAACAACGAAGCAGATACCGAGAAGAATGGAACGTCCTGATATACGATTTTCATCTGTCGGAAACAATATCGCACTGTCCTATGTTAAGGATTTGATAAAGTTTAGCATAAGGTGAGAGCCTTGTCAATGCGATGTCTTGAAGTTGGCACGGCACCCCACGCTGCAATGCCTTATACTTAAAAAATAATAAAAATCACTTTTCTGTAACTTATTCTCAAATAAAAACGTTATGTAAAGTATGAATAATACTGGTTACTTATGGACTGAAGCGATGCCTAATGAATCAATTCAATCCTTTGTTAAAGTTAATCCGCTCGTTGGGCTACCCGTCAAAACCTTACGTCTATATAACGCGTTAGAGGTTTTCAAGAAGAAATATCGTTCTTCGGAAGAACCGGAATGGTTTAGTATTCCCCAACGCGATCCACTTCTTCAGAAAATTGGATTTTCTAAAACGGAGATTGAAACTGGTATCAAGGAATTGAAGCGAGCGAATTTGTTGCAAATTCGCGAGGAAGATGATACATGTTGGTATTGCCTAAAATAGGATGCAAGCGCGCGAACCGATCTTAAACACCTCGCGTCTGGTATTAGCCTCTGCGTCGCCTCGCCGCGCTCAGTTGTTATCGCAAATTGGACTAACCTTTGAGGTCTGTCCAAGCGATGTCATTGAACCGCCGCACAGTGCGTTTTCAAACGAGCAAGGGGATGAGATAACGCAGGAACTTGCCTTACTAAAGGCGAGAGCCGTCGCGCAACACTACACCGAAGGTGTAATTATCGGTGCCGATACCTTGGTATCGCTAAATGGAAGGCTTCTCGGAAAACCTGTTGATGATGCAGACGCTATAACAATGCTGACGCAGCTCAGCGGCACCGCTCATGAGGTCATAACAGGTGTCGCACTCGTGAACGCTTCAACAGCGCAGACTGTTGTTTGGGCAGAAACGACCCAAGTTTATTTTCGGCGGCTGCATAGAACCGAGATCGCTGATTATGTCGCTACTGGTGAAGCAGCGGATAAAGCAGGTGCCTACGGAATCCAAGAACGAGGTGCTGCTTTCGTTAACCGCATTGAGGGCTGCTACTTCAATGTCGTCGGACTGCCGTTAGCAAGCCTTGTTGAACGCCTCTCCAACTTCCAATCCGATGTCGGCACGTAAGAACTACACCTCCACCGAGGGCTACACCGAAATTGTGAAGCCCGGCGAAATGGGAATCACCAAACTCCATTTCGGAATTCTTACCCTCACGCCCCAGACAACTTTCTTCGACCACTCTGATGATGCTGAAGTCGCGCTGATTGCGTTGGGTGGACACTGCACATTGTTGGTAGGGCATAACGGAAACAAAGCCTACGGCGTTTTGGGTGAACGTTCAAAGGTCTTTGAGGGTGAGGCGTGTGTGGCGCATATTCCACATCACACAACTTATGAGATGCTCGTAGGAGAGGCGGGTGTTGAGATCGCAGTCTGCAAAGTGGAATCCCATTCGGAATCCGCTGCGGTGATTCTGGAGGCGGGAGAGACAGCACCCGAGCAGGAGACGCATCTCAGGATATGGGAAAACATTGCAGATGTAAGCACAAGCGACACGCCTGTGATACCTACACAGGGAGAGGCGATCTGTTTCTATAGATCCCTTGATGTGAACGGTAGTGCTGTTTTTGAAGTCACGCGCACCGTAGATGACAAAAGAACGGCACGCGTGCAGCTGTCTAACAACGATGTCCTAATGCTCTCAGAGCAGGATAGCATCCTATCCCTAACGTCTGAAGGGGGTGGCTACCAGTTATGGGTCCAACCCAATTTATAGCAGCACAGACACAGTTTTACTCGCCTTCAATGAGTTCGCCACCCTTTTTGAGAAAAGCGACAGCACTGCGTGAGATTTGAACTTTTACTTCTTGATTGTTCAATTCTCCAACAGTGATGAGAATAATGTTCTTATCGTTACTCAGACCCAGAATTTTACCATGCAATCCACCATTGGTTACAATTTCATCACCCTTGGAGAGATTCTCCAGCATATTCTGGTGTTTTTTTCGTTTGGCTTGTTCCGGTCGCCATAATAGGAAGTACATGATAGCACCCATTGCGATGAACGGAACAAGCAGCCCCATTATTTGATCCATAAAAATCTCCTTTACTAACAACTATTAAAGAATCAGCATGGCATCGCCATAACTGTAAAAACGGTAATCGTGCTGGAGTGCCTCTTGATACGCTTTCTGCATTAAATCCTTTCCAGCGAAGGCACTCACCAGCATCAGTAAGGTTGATTTCGGTAGATGGAAGTTAGTAACCAAAGCATCTACTACATTAAATCGGTGACCCGGATAGATGAAAAGTTCGCTATAACCGCTGTAGGGTTGGACAGTTCCGGTTGTACCGGCACTTTCCAGCGCGCGTACCACTGTGGTCCCAATGGCGACAATTTTCACGCCTGCTTCCCGCGCGAAACGAATACGGTTTGCTTCTGTTTCAGTGAGGTGGATATATTCAGCGTGCATTTTGTGATTCTGAATTTCTTCCACTTTCACCGGTTGGAATGTTCCGGGTCCGACGTGTAGTGTTAACGTCGCAGTTTCTATCCCGTTACTTTTCAATTCCGCCAACAGTTCTTGTGTAAAATGCAGCCCGGCTGTTGGGGCAGCGATCGCGCCTTCAGTGGCGGCGTAAACGGATTGGTAACGCACTTTATCTTCAGCGTTCGGCGCGCGGCGAATATAAGGCGGGAGCGGCATCATACCAACCTCTGCGAGAATACCTGAAAACGTTCCCACGTAGTTAAAACGGACGATGCAGTGTCCATCATCCGGTTTCGCGAGAACCTCTGCTGTTAAAGTACCGTTTCCGAATATAATTTGTGTGCCGATTCGGAGACTCCGCCGCGGTTTTGCGAGTGTCTCCCAGATATCTGTCTCCTTTTCACGGATAAGAAGGAGTTCTATCTTTCCGCCAGTACCACTTTTGTTTCCAATTAACCGGGCTGGTATAACCTTCGTGTCGTTTAACACCAAGAGCGCAGCGTCCGGCAAATATTCTCCAATCTGCGAAAATTGGGTGTGCTGAAACGTCTGGGTGCCGCGGTCTACTACCAAAAGTCGTGAGGCATCGCGTTGTTGGAGAGGGCTTTGTGCGATCCGGTCAGGAGGCAGGTGATAATCGAAATCTGTGAGATTCATAACGGTCGGATGCGGCAAAATACGGTTTGCAACTAATGAAATAGTGATATTTGGGAATTAACAGGATAGTCAAAGTATTCATGAGCAGCATCGGTTGCGACCCGTCCGCCCGGTGTCAGCATCAGGAATCCCTCTTTGATGTAGTAGGGTTCGTAAACCTCCGAGATAGTCCGTTCATCCTCACTAAGCGCGACGGCGAGTGCTTTAAGCCCAGCACGTCCGTTGAATTTCTCAATAAGCGTTTGAAAATAGGCGTAGTCTTGTGCGTCTAATCCACGTTCATCAATCCCGAAAAATTCGAGTGCCTCCTCCGCAATCTCATGTGAGAGCACGCCGTTACCTTTGACTTGCGCATAATCTCTGACGTTTGCGAGCAACTTATTGGCAATTCGCATTGTGCCACGTGAACGCCGCGCTAATGTATATTCGGCGTTTTCGTCGATGTTAATGTCGAGTTTTCCGCTGTTGATGCGGATAGATTGTTGGAGATCTTCTGCTTCGTAGTAATCGAGATGGATGCGGATGCCAAAGCGATCGCGGAAAGGTCCAGCGAGCAAACCTTCACGTGTTGTTGCACCAACGAGTGTGAAATGGGCGATAGAGACTTGTACCACATCTGATGCGGGCCCTTGTCCAATGGCTAAATCCAGTTGATAGTCTTCCATTGCTGGGTAGAGTGATTCTTGCACGTACCCTTTCATGCGATGGATTTCATCAATAAACAAAATATCGCCTTTATCAAGGTTCGTCAAAGTTGATGCAAGGTCGAGCCGTTCCATAACGGGACCGATCGCCTGTTTAAAGCCACTCTGCATCTCGTTAGCAATAATTTTCGCAAGCGTCGTCTTGCCGAGGCCCGGTGGACTGACAAGGAGGACGTGTTCTAACGCATCACCACGTTTTTTAGCGGCTTCAATATGGATACGGAGTTGTTCTTTGGCTCGCTCTTGTCCGATAAATTCGTTCAACCATTCCGGGCGGAGACTGTATCCAAAGGCATCCTCTTCTTCACTTGCTAAATCTTGCATCAATATTTCGGCATTATCCATTGTTTTATCCTAATTTGAGATGTGTGTTGCGTGTTTGGTGTAGTTCGCGGCACCTCGCATTTCTGAAGAAGATTAATTTTGGATATAGCGGAGTGCGTGTTGCAC
>VXZL01000219.1 GCA_009845505.1 Candidatus Poribacteria bacterium
TTTTATTCCACTATTTTACAACATTTCTATGTTTTACTCAATATGACTTCGTAGAATAAAAAAACGTATAAATGTATAATAGGGTACACGTCGGGGCGATTTAGTGAAATATTTAAAACTAAATGCCCCTCTGGGATACACGTTTTCGATGAAAAAAGTCAATTTCGTTGGCAGTACATAGATTACCATTAAGGAGGCAAACAGTGTATAAACAGATAGGTTTTATATTCAGTTTCGGCATCGCATTTTTGTTGATCGTTTCTCCGTTCGCGATGGCGGAAACTGATACAACCGAAGAGACAGCAGAAGCAGTTGAGCCTGCTGAACCCAAGAAAAGCCCGATTAAGGTCGGTGGGGCAATGCGTGTAAACTACGCCTACAGTACTACTTACGGTGATGAGGAGAACCCACATCCGCGAGGCGAAAAAATCGGTGATGTTGACCTTGAGATTTTTCGCCTCAATGCGGATCTCGACTATAACAACATCATCAGTCGGCTTGAATACCGGTGGTACGATGGCTATAGTATGATACACACTGCCTGGTTGGGATACAATCTCGGTGACTTCGGTACACTTAAGGCAGGTATTGTGCGGGTCCCCTTCGGTCCAACCGCCTACGGGGTTTCTACGAGTTGGTTTTTTGACCAGCATTTTTATGTCGGGCTCGCCGACGACATGGACTTAGGGGTCACATGGAATGATACCTTTGATAAACTGACGCTTGATGTCGGCTACTACCCTATGAGTGATCCTCAGTTGATAAAGTATGGCAGTCTAGCGAGTTCTCGCTACAGTTATGATGTCGTCAAATGGGAAGAAAAGGCTGATGCGAAGGGCAATGTTGAGTGGGGCGCTGGTGAAAACGGATTTGATGAGCAACATCAATTTAATATCCGCGCAATCTACGCACTTGAGAATATCGGGGATTTCGGTGTTTCCGCACAATACGGATTGCTAAAAGGAACAAATGTGGGAGACGATGATAGTGGTAACCACTATGCTGTCTCTGCTCACATGAAGAATACTGTTGCGGATTTCACGCTCTTCTCGCAATTCTCCTATTATGCCCATAATATCACTGATGATACGCCTTGGGGCACGGGAGACTTAATTCCGATGGGTGCTTATGACTTCGCTTGGCCCGTTGCATCTACGGGATTAATACCCGCGCTGTCGCTACGATACGGTGGTATAGATACTTCAAGTATCTCATGGATTGACAGTGTTACGCCTTATGCAGAATGGAGCACTATCCTCAAAACTGTTGATGACTACAACGCGAGTACCCTTGTCACGCTCGGGGCAAGTTGGACCGTCTTGGGTGCATTGTATGTGTATAGTGATCTTGCAATTTCCGATGGCAACTTCTTTGTCGGCAACACAGGAGATAACTACGGGAACATCCTTACAGGGGTTAATCATGTGGGCGCCAACGGCAATAACCAATGGCATTGGCGACTTAATTTCAACTTCGGCTACTATTTCTAAGTAGTTTTCAGTTATCAGTTTTCAGTTAAAGGGTGACACCGTAATAATTCACTGCTTGCTCAAAGTACTACAAGTTTGGACGGATTGTTACAAATTGCCCTTAACTCTCACTGTGAGGTAACTGGTAGCGGTTAATGAAAAAAAGGAGAATTTAGAAATGAACGAAGAAGGCAAACACCTCGAGAACAACACCAAGATATTTGGGTTGACACCGGTATTCCTCGTTTCCTCAATTACCATCGTCATTTTTGTTATCGGATCCCTCGTATTTCGAGAAGGGGCAACAAAGGTCTTCGGGGCTTCCCGCACGTGGCTTACTACGAACTTCGACTGGTGGTTCATGGACAGCGTCAACCTCCTTGTGCTTTTCTGTCTCTTTCTGATTGTCTCTCCACTCGGCAAGATTCGCATCGGTGGAAAGGAGGCTGTCCCTGAATACTCCAACCTCACCTGGTTCGCTATGCTTTTTGCAGCCGGTATCGGTATCGGGCTTCTGTTTTTCGGGGTCTTGGAACCTGTCCAACACTTTATGAGCCCCCCTCTCGGCGGTGAAGCGAAAACCGATCCTGCCCTGGGTATCGCGGCGACGACGTTTCACTGGGGACTACACGGCTGGGCGGTCTATGGCGTCGTCGGACTCGCCCTGGCATTCTTCGCCTACAACCGGGGACTGCCGCTCACCATCCGATCCGCGTTCTACCCGCTCCTCGGTGAGCGCGTTTGGGGCTGGCCGGGTCATGTCATCGATACGCTCGCCGTCTTCGCCAGCTTGTTCGGGCTCGCCACTTCACTGGGCTTAGGTGCACAGCAGGTGACCGCCGGGCTCAACTACCTCTTTGAAGTGCCGGCGACCAACACCACCATGGTCGTGCTGATCGTCTGCATAACCGCTGGCGCACTCATCTCTGTGTTGACAGGGCTGAATATCGGCATCAAACGCCTCAGCCAGCTTAACGTGATCCTGGCGTTTCTGCTCTTGCTCTTTATCCTCGTCGTCGGACCGAAACTCGCGATCTTCAAAGGCGTATTCACCGGGCTGGGCGCCTATATCTCCAATCTAAGGCCCCTCAGCAACTGGGTCGGCCGTGAAGACACAGGGTTCCTGCACGGTTGGACAACCTTCTATTGGGCGTGGTGGATCGCCTGGGCTCCCTTCGTCGGCACCTTTATCGCCCGAATTTCAAAGGGACGCACAGTTCGAGAATTCATCACCGGCGTGCTACTTTTACCAACACTCTTGTGTTTAATCTGGTTTAGTGCCTTCGGCGGCACTGCCCTTGACCAGTTCATGACCGATGGCTACACCGGGGTGACCGAAACGGTTGAAGCCTATACACCAGAACTCTCGTTGTTCAAAATGCTTGACAAATTGCCGATGACACCCCTGGTGTCTTCTATCGCAATGCTGCTGACGATCATCTTTTTCGTCACCTCATCCGACTCTGGCTCGCTTGTGATTGATACCATCACGGCAGGCGGCAAGTTTGACGCACCGGTCTCTCACCGAGTGTTCTGGTGCTCGGCTGAAGGTGCTGTTGCTATCGTGCTGTTACTTGGCGGCGGCCTGAGTTCTTTACAGGCAGCCTCCCTCGTCACAGGTTTCCCTTTCGCGATTATCCTATTAGGAATGGCGGTTTGCGTCTGGATGGGGCTCCGTAGCGAATTGGACAAGTTGGACTAAGAGGTTTACGACCCCGAGCAGGTTATCGCGGAATATGAGTTTTGCAGCGGTAACTTCCCATTGGGGACTTCATGCGTGGGCAGGCTACGCTGTCATTGGGCTTGCCCTCGCCTTTTTTACGCCTACATTTATTATCTTCGTGCTGCTACCGGCAACTTTGTGTTTGATAGGGTTCAGTGCCTTTGGCGGCAGTGCCCTCCATCAGCTCCTTACCGGTGGTTACACGGGCGTGACTGAGATCGTCGAAGCATATAAACCAGAACTGGCACTCTTCAAAATGTTTGAAGGACTTCCGTGGACAACGCTCCTCTCCTGTATCGGTATGACGTTGACGATCATTTTCTTCGTCACTTCGTCAGATTCCGGCTCTCTGATTATTGACATTATCGCAGCCGGTTGCAAAGTTGACGCACTGATACCACAACGTGTGTTTTGGTGTACCGCAGAAGGCTTAGTGGCTATCGCACTCCTCCTCGGCGGAGGACTGAGATCGTTAGCCCCTTCCCTTGCGACGGGCTTCCCGTTCGCGATTGTCCTATTAGGCATGGGAGTCTGTTATCTTCAAAGGTAGGAAAATATTTTACACACTCAAGCGACACGATGGACACAGTTTATCACACCACTCGGTGGAATTATTGCGTTTGCCTGTTTCTTCTTACCGTGGGTGGAAAGAGGTCCGCCGTTCATGCCGACAATAGATGAAGATGGTGGGCACACTTACATTATGTCAGGTGTTGATTTTTTTCTCCCTGATTTTCTTGCGCTACATGCCTTCCCTATTGCAGTCCCTTTTATCGCAAGTGCCGTAATTATGAGTTTAAGTCTATACACGGTAATCCGTCGAACACCTTGGAAATATAGAGTGCCAATCCTTATATGTGCTGGTATCGGACTCTCGCACCTGCTAACGGAGTATCTTCGGCATGTAAGGATGTCACAGATCCCAGATACCAGTAGTTACGCCACTCAATTGGGTTTTTGGGGGACAGTTATAGGGTTTGTCGTCACTGTCATTGGTGTTTTTTTAATCAGGAGGAAAGAGATGTTTCCGTAGCGAGCCACATGCCCCGCTCCGCATGATTGTAACATGTGTTGCCCAAGGTCAAACTTGGGAATCACCCTACAAGGGTGAAAGAGGTGCTTACTGGGTAGAACAACACAGGGTTGTTACCCAGCCCAGCCGAAAGAACCATACAGGGAGGAATCTCCCTGCTTTAGCTGGGAGAGGGGGTCAAAAAAGTGTTTAACTGCTAATTGCAAGCTGGGGGACACATGAAACTACAGAAGGACTTCATCGCATCTTGGGGGGTGGGTTTGACACTGCCACCCCCGCAGCAACACGTCTTAAAGAACGGGTCGTTGCATCTATTTCAGCGTTTTGGTGAGTGCCGAGATCGCAGCGTCCTCGCTCTTGAAATGTTCAAAAATCGTCACCAGTCGACTTAGGACGAGTAAACTCTTAATGTGTTGCCCAACATTGATAATACCGATACGACTTTTCATCTGTGCAGCGATAACATGCACATTTACCAGCATACCGAGCGCAGAACTATCTATTTTCTGAACATGCTCGAAATTGATGAGAAAGCAGGGCGTTTCAGAAGCATCCAATAACTCTAAGGCGAGTCGCTCTCGCAATTGTGATACCGCAGGACCGACAATTTTTCCATTGGGTTCCAAAATTGGAATGCCATCTTTCAGACGCATTATCATTTTCATGGGGTTCTCCTTTATTGTTTCCTTTGAGAGACTATTGTTTGGATCCATCGTTTAGTTGGATAGATACTCATTGGAGCCATCGCTGCGACAGTAAATCAGGATACATACGTTCACCTCTTTCAAAAGATTGCTTGCGAATCAACCACCTCTTTCAAAAGATTGCTTGCGAATCAACAGTTTCAGAATGCAGCGTGGTGCTGTGGCGCACTTGAGAGTTGAGCGACCGCATCCACTTCGTCGTCGAAACGTTCAAAAAGACTCGACAGGCGACTCAAGACGAGTAAGTTGTTGATGTGTCTGCCGGCATGGATCACGCCAATGCGCCCCTGCTTGTGCTTTGTAATGGCATAGGCTTGCATCAGCACACTCAACCCTGAAGAACTCATCCGCCGTGCGTGGGCAAAGTTGATGAGAATGCGAGGGTCATCGTAAGCCTTGACTTCGGGTAAAATGGATTCCCGAAAATCTTTGATGTTCAGGTCCCTATTGAGTTTGCCATGGGGTTCAATGATAACGACCCCGTTTTCATGGCGGACTTGGGTTGCCATAATTCGACTCCTTTACGAGTGCCGAGACAACTCGGACTTAGGGGGCACCGTTTTTGATGCTGCCCCATTGTGTTGTAAATATCGATGTCAAGGAAACAGAGAGACGCTGACGTGAGGTCCAATCCATTCCCCAGTTATCACTCGGATGATCGGTCAGATTGCGGATATCTCCGCTGTTAAGATCATACCGATAGATTTTGAAAATATCGGTCGCGCTGGGTTTACCAAGACCATTTCGGACCGCGGCAAAGAGCACGGCATGTCCATCATCTGTCCAGCAGGCTTTATCTATTTTCCACTTTTCTGGGATGTCTAATGTCTTGAGATGCCGGGTGTCTTTATTAACGATAAGGACACTGTTGGCAATCCGTCTTTTGGCATCAATTTCCATCTCACTGTAGAGAATATATTCGCCATCGGGTGACCAACTCGGAAAAGCACTGATAGTGGCAGTATCGCCAAATCTCCCCTTGCGCTGTTTACGGAGCACGGGATGAGGCTTCCCGCCATTTGCGTTGATGGTGTAGATGTGTCTGCCTTCTCCGGGTTTTATGTATTCAAAGACGATTTTTTTGCCATCGGGTGACCAGTCGGGTGACGCGGCAAACCCCAAATGTGTCAATTGCCGCACCTGACGGCTTGCAATGTCCATCATAAAGAGTTCTAAGGTTCCGCCCCCGGCGCGGCTACTATCAAAGACCAGAGATTTCCCATCGGGGGACCATGAGGGGCTCCCGTCCTGTGCAGGGTGTTCAGTGAGATTGTGTTGACGCGTGCCATCGCGATTCATGATGAAGATCTCATACTGTTGCGCGACCCCTTGTAGGTTCCCCGGTATCTCTGAATGTAAGTCCATTGCGAAGGCAATCTGACGACCATCTCGCGACCATCTCGCATGCCCAATACCGAACGGTGTGTCCGTGACCTTACGGACATTGCCACCCGCATCGTTCATCACATAATAGTCGGTTTTCCCCTCTCTATCAGAGAGGAAGACGATCTCGGCAAACGTCAGGGTCGGCATGAGGAAAATGTAGATGAGTATCAAAATTCTCTGCATGGATTCACCTCTTATTATGAGTGGAGCGAGGCTCCGCCTCCGTGTTAGAGGCTTAGCCCGCGTTGAGAATGAGATTACGAAACAGATCCCTTACCGCTTCTTATACCAAAAAGGGCCGATCTTTAGTGTTCTCGTCTCCCAAGAGTCGTTGGTGTTCTTACGGTTGAACCTTCCCCGGACACTGAGTCGGGTGTAGCAACTTAATTCGTATTGCATATTCCGCATGACGCGTTCTTCGTTGTTTAGATTCAACCCCCGTCCACTGTTGATCCAGACAGGCTGCCCACCGTCGGCTGTTTTTTTGATCTTGCCCTCGCGTTCAATCGTATCATCGGTAACTCGCAAACCGTTGAGATCCAAGAGTGAATGGTTGAATTCGTAAGTGTATTTTATGGTGACTTCCTGGGCGTTTTCGATATAGACGCGGTGGCTACTGCACGTCCACGGCTCGTTATAGTGGAGTCCCCAAACGTCAGCGACCCCGTAGACATTGTTTTTCCAGCCCATAACAGATGACCTATCAGAGGAAGCGTTGACGATATGAGAGGCTCCGAAGGCTAACAGTATCAGTGTGAAAAGGAAAAAACGTTTCAAAGTCATTGTGAAACTCCTTTGGACTCATTATAGAGTCACTTTATTTTTAATGCATTTTTTTTCGTTAGAATCTAAGGCATTGATACGAATCAACCCCTTAGATGTCCCGTTGTCGTCTTACTGACGCTCGTAGGCGTTTTTGAGTTTCGAGAGCGCGCTTTTCAGTATCTGGCTAACTCTACCTTTCGAAACCCCAAGAGTTTCGGCGATCGCTTGTCCCTTGTAATCCTGAAAGTATTTCAGACGGACGGCTTTCCGCTCCTTGTCTGTCAACCGCTTGAGCATGAGCGGAAGGCGTTGACGGAAATGCTGGATGTGAATCTCATTGATGACCGAATCTTCCATGGATTCAGACTCACACGCGGCGTTGTAGAGTGCCGCCGTGAGAGAGTTAAAACCAGGTGGCGGATCGGCATCGGGGTTCGACACCGACACATCGACAAGCGGGAAGGTGAGATATTGCAGCTCCTGCTTGCGTTGTGCCCAGAGTTTGGTGCACACCTTGGCTTTGATGAACGTGATGAAACTCGCGCGACTCGGATGAGCGGGATCGTACTTCGGGGTCTCTTCAAGAATGGTGAGATAGGCGAGTTGTCTAAAATCCTCTTGGCGGGTTTGCAGGCACGCATCGCCCCGCGTCGCACACGCAACACAGTGGGCGATGGAAGCCTCTGCTGTTAGCACATCGTCGGGATCGATGTAGAATGGACACTGCCCATGGTTACCTGGATGGCTATAGGCTCTCATACAGCACCTCCTTGAGATGTTTCTGCGTTCCTGAATGTCTTACGAAAGGGCTTTGTTATAATATATACGCACTGCCGAAAAAAGTTTAGTTTTTTTTTTCTGTGATGCCGAAAAATGGAACGGCTTATTAGAGGCCTGCAGTCGCCAACAACGAAAAAAAAACAGATGCCGTGAGAATTGTCAGAAGTTTCATAAGAAATCTCCCTAACACATTAATTCAGGTATAGCGAGCGCGGAAACGCCCGTACCTGTGAAATAATTTTTGAGTAAAAACCCACTTAACCCACTTTATTTCAGCCACGCAAAAATGATGGCTGCGACAGCAACAACGAGGGCGACCCAAGACTTGATGTCTACCCAGAACTCGCCGCGCCCTTCCAACTTCCCCCGCACCCACGCCATGCTTTGTTCAAGCGATGAGAGTCTGTTTTCCATAGACGACATCCGCTCATCTATCCTTGTTTCCATAGACGACATCCGCTCATCTATCCTTGTTTCCATAGACGACATCCGCTCATCCATAGACGACATCCTGTTACCGATCTCAGCGAGTTGATTTAACAGAAGTTCTTCAAACTTTTCTTGATTCATGTGCTTTCTCCGTTTGGCTCCGTCCTTTCAGTTCGCCTGCCAGCAGGACAGCGTTGGAGCTGCCCTTCATGATGCTGGCTTCGGCACGGAGTCTGTTGAAATGATACAAACAC
>VXZL01000663.1 GCA_009845505.1 Candidatus Poribacteria bacterium
ACGAAAAACAAAAAAAAATAAACACGTTTTTAGACTGAAATATGCTCTTTTTTCTTGACACACTTTTGTAACGTTGTTAACATGCAAAATCAGGGGACTTGAAAATGAGCGATACCAAATATCGGGTAGCCATCATCGGCTGTGGACGGATGGGTCAAAACTACGCAGCGGCATACACCACCTATCCCGACACAGAGATTGTCGCAATCGCCGATGCCAATACACAGCGGCGAGAGGTCCTTGGCACGCGCTTCAATGTTGCCGCACTCTACCCAGATGTAGAAACCCTATTGGCAAACGACGTCCCAGACATCGCTGTTGTTGTCACACCCACGAAATACATGAAAGACACCGTCATCGCCTGTGCTGAAGCCGGTGTTAAAGGTATCTCCACGGAAAAACCAATTGCCGCGCGTCTTAAAGATGCAGATGCGATGGTCGAAGCGTGTAGTGAACGAGGCGTGGTATTCGCTGGCGGGAACCTACAACGCGCAATGAACGAAGTTCAGGAAGCAGCATCTCGGTTACACAGTGGCGAATTTGGGGACATTAGCGGCGCGAGCGTTCACGGATTTGGCGGCGAAATCTCCGGCGGCGGATGTCAACATATCTCCGTACTGCGGTTGTTCACCAACACCGAAGTTGAAGAAGTGATTGCGTGGGGAACACCTTCAGAGGCTTTAGAAGCAGAAACCGATGAAGGCTTAATCATCAACGGACGCTTTCAGTTGACTAACGGACTCGAATGTAATGTCTTTGGAACACCGACACCGTGCCGGGGTGTAGATGTCTGGACAGATGAATGCCTCGTCCGATGGGATTGGAACCCTCCTGAGATTTTCAAAGGCTATGACTCGCACGGCAACCGTATCCGATTTGCCCCCAACTATAGTCCGTATCCGTGGAGCGAATTTAGCTATCTTACCGGCTCAATCCGATCTTTTTTGGCGGCTGTCGATGGCGATGGCTGTCCATGGATTACCGGTGCGGATCTCCGGCAGGCACTGGAGGTCGCAATCGCTGCAAAACTCTCGGCGACCCGAAACAGCGTTCCTATCAAACTCCCACTGGAAGACAGATCTTTAGCACTCTACCCGCGTCCCTACCGATGGCTCGGTGGTGACGTAACAGGTAGACCGCAAAGTATTGAAGAAGCAACAGGCTAAAGTAGTAGGCACACGCCGTGTGCCGGAACAGAAAGGGAACCAGCAATGAACGAAGATCAGAAATATCTATTCGATTTGACCGGATACCTCATTATCGAAAATGCCTTAACAACCGAAGAAGTCTCAGAATGTAACGCCGCCATTGACCATCATATTGAGGCACTGAGAGAACGCGACAGTTCGTTAGCAGGTGGATCGCCGGCACTTACTGGTACAGCGCATCGCATGGACATGGGTGGCATGCTTGCATGGGAAAAACCGTGGTGTGATCCCTTCCGCAACCTGCTCGTGCATCCGAAGATTAAACCCCACCTTGAAGAGGTTTTAGGCACACAATATCGACTCGACCACGGACCCGGATTAATCGCCATGGAGAGAGGCACAGAGGGAGGCACGCTGCACGGTGGCGGGATTGAACGCCCTAACTTCTCCGAAGCCTATTTCTTCAAATACGGACGTATATACACAGGCTTAACAGTCGTGGAATACATGCTCGCCGCCGAAGGTCCCGGAGACGGCGGATTAGCCATTATTCCCGGAAGTCATAAGGCAAATCTCCCGTGTCCAAGCAGCATGAAGCGATATGAGCAATACCAGAAACATGTTGTCGAAGTCAACGCCAAGGCAGGCGATGCCGTAATTTTCACCGAAACACTGACGCACGGCACACTCCCATGGAAGGGGAGCCATCAGCGACGGGCACTTCTCTACAAATTCAGCCCCGGATTCCAAGCTTACAGCGCAGGCGCGCACCAAATTTCATATCCAAATTATATTGAGGATATGTCCCCGGAACAGCGCGAGGTCATGGAGGCACCCCATCTCCGACGCTAATCAGAAAGGAGCAAACCATGTCAAAACTACGAGTGGCTGTCATCGGTTGCGGCAGCAGAGGCCGCGGTCATATAAAAATCCTCTCAGAATTCGACGACACAGATATTGTCGCTGTCTGTGATCCGATTGAAGCAGCACGGAACAATGCTGGAGATATGTTCAACATCTCAGCACGTTATGAGAGCATCGAGGCATTATTGGACGGCGAGACCTTAGACGCTATCTTCGTTGCCACCCCTGCACACCTCAACGGCGAAGCGGCACTCCCGTGTTTTGAACGCGGTGTCCACACGCTCTTAGAAAAACCGCCGGGTATGAGCGTTGCAGAAACGGTCGGATTGCGCGAGGCAGCGGAACGGACAGGGGCAAAAGGAATGGTCGGCTGGAACCGTCGCTTTCATCCGATTATTGTTGAAGCGAAACGGCAAGTCACCGCACGCGGACCCGTAACACAAATCGTTGGGGAATTCCATAAGAGCATCACGCAATTGGCACGAGGCGGTAGATTCCCTGAACACCTAATGGACAATATGTTTCTGGAGACCCCTATCCACGCCCTCGATGCAATCCGCGCTATCGCCGAAGCCGAAGTTCAAGAAGTCCATAGCGTTGTCAGACGAACAATCTCTGATTACAAAGATGTTCACGCCGCGCTTATCCTTTTTGACAACGGGTGCGTTGCCCAACACATCGCTAACTATACCACGAATGCTCGCCTTGAACGTTATGAGATTCATGGCAGAGACATCTCCGCCTATCTTGAAGGGGTCTCTCAGGGTACCGTTTTCTGCGACGGTGCTCAACACAAAATCACGAATGCAGGCACCGGCGGCACGACTGAACAAAACAGGTATTTCCTCGATTGCGTCAAATCCGATACACCTGTCTCATTTCCTGCTGCGAACCTTGATGAGGCTGTCAAAACCATGGAACTCTGCGAAGCAATCCTAAGTGGACTCCGCTAAAGTAGTAGGCACACGCCGTGTGCCGTAACAATTAACAGGAACACTCCAATGCCAACGCTTGACGAACGCTTTGAAGCGTATAAAAAAGACGGATTCACAGTCTTTGAGAAGGTGTTTGACGAACCACAGATGCAAAGTTGGCGAGAAAAGCATGCCGAACTCTCCACAGCCAACAACGGGCAAACATGGTTCGGGAACACCCTCGAACTCGCACCTGACCTTATGTGGCACGCTGTCTCACATCCCACAATCCTTGCGTTTGTCGAAAAGGTGATGGGACCTTTCGTGCAATTAGACAATCTCACGCTCGCGGCGTTTCCGTCAATTGAAAAGGAAAAAGCGGAAGGCAGAGCCTCTGGTTGGCACCGCGACCGGTGGGCGCATGTGCCGTATACCGACGCATATCACCGTCCGAACGCTATCAACGCCATCTCCTATCTGCAAGACTTGACAGACGAATTCGGTCCCCTTCGCGTCATCGTCGGTTCACACCGCAAGCCGATTACGATGGCAGATACGGAACGCGCAAAACCGCATCCCGATGAAACGCTTATCCACATGAAAGCCGGTGATGTCGTCATTACACACAACGGGCTGATTCACTCGGGTACACCAAACACCTCCGGGAAGTTACGCTATTTCTTCAGCATCTATTACAATCTGACATGGCTGAAACACACCGACCATCACACAGGTCCGCACACGCAAAAACTGATTGAAGCAGCAAAAGCCGCCAATAATCATCAACACTTGCGACTTCTCGGTGTGGATGAACAACTTCAACCGCGATGCAACTCCGGTTTCCTTCACGCCGATGAAGAACGTTGGGAAGAATGGGCAACTGCTGACCGAGAAGCAATACAGGAGGTATAACCGATGGCGAATCCCAGCGTCGTACCGCCAACCCTCAATGTCGAATTAGATCACCAGCTGCAACAAGAGGTCAACTTCTTCCTGAATTGGGGGTATCTCATCGTTGATAATGCTGCAACACCCGATCAGATTGCGTCGCTGCGCGAGGCACTCGATGAAAGTTACGAGCGCAACGATAAAAGTCAATTCATCGGTGAGCTGCTTGAGGAAGACGACAGGTTCGCGTTCTTACTCGACAATCCACCTGTTCTAAAGCGGATGGAAGCGATACTCGGTACCTGCGTCCAACTGCACAGCGCGACGGCACGGATTACCGAACCCGGAACGCCTGACCAAAACTGGCATCGCGACGGTCCGTGGCCCGTAGCACCCAACGGAACACCTTACGGCAGTCTCCCCGCACAGATTAACTGTGGATACTATCTCGATGAAATTACCGACGATACCGGTCCGACCGTCATTCAACCCGGTAGCCACAGGGCACCGTTCCGTCCGCCGCCGAGTCCCGTCGAACTGCCAGACGAGAAACGGGTACTCGTATCGCCAGGGCAAGCGGTCATGTTCGACGGTTGGACATGGCATCGAGGGGCTGCCAATACCTCCTCACAACGCCGACGGGTCTGTCTCATGTGCTACCAAAATGCATGGATGAAATCTCGTGAACCGTTTGACGGTCCTCGCGTCACAAAACTCCAAGAAGAAGGGACATCACAACAGAAACTTCTGCTCGGCGCAATCCCAAAATGGTAACGCCAAAGGAAAAATCAAATGAATCTCGCTTATATTGTTATTGATACACTTCGGTACGACTACATCGGCGCGAACGGAAATGAGTGGATAGAGACACCCAACATCGATCGATTTGCCTCTAAAGCCTTGGCATTCGACTATGCCTTCTGTGCCAGTTTTCCGACAATTCCGTATCGGACAGATGTCATCACCGGACAATACGGCGCGCCTATCCATCCCTGGAAACCGCTTCGGCACGAACGTCAAACACTACCGTGGACGCTCGCAGAGAACGGCTATGCCACGCAACTCATTCACGATACACCGCATCTCGTCAACGGTGGGCATAATTTCGACTGGCCCTTCCACGCCTGGACATTCGTTCGCGGCGCAGAAGTGGATAGAGACTGGATTACCGATACCGTAGTATGGCCCGACAACTGGACACGCCAACCACTCTTTGATTGCATCGACGACAAAGCCGCCGAATCTGGCATGCTCCGCAGCTACGCACGCGCCAATCGAAATCGTAAAAAACCGGAAGACTGGAACTGCGCAAGGCTTTTCAACACCGCTGCGCAATTCCTAAAAGATAACGTCAACCGAGACAACTTCTTCCTCTGGGTAGATTGCTTTGATCCGCATGAACCTTGGGACGCACCACTTGAATTCATGAAAAAATACGATACCCGTCCGGGTTACGACGGTCGTGTGGATCCGCGCAGTCTCGGTGCGCGCGGTAACGCACAACTCTCAGATGAGGCGAAACAACACATCAAAGCGCAATACGCCGCGAAAACGACATGGATGGACCACTGCTTCGGACAGTTCCTCGATGCCCTTGAATCCACTGGACTTGACAAGAACACTGCTGTCATCTTTACCGCTGACCACGGCACAAACGTCGGTGAACGCGGTCGGTTTGGCAAAGGGCAACCCGTTCGTCAACAGGAAGCACATGTGCCACTCTTTATCCGACTCCCAGAAGGCGATACGGGTAGAAGCAAGGTCATCGTGCAACCCCAAGATTTCTTTCCGACGATTCTTAATATCTTGGGTGAGGACCGTCCTGACGGTATCGAAGGACACGACATCGTAACGCCTGCACGCAATGGAGAATCTGGCGAAAGAGAACTCGCGATCTCAGGCGGAAGCATTGAGCGGTGGCAGAACGCCGCAGAAAATCCAAACATCAATCTCTTTACTATCTTCACCCGTGAGTGGAGCTTAGAGGTCGGGACGACACCTGAAAACTCAAAACTCGTCCGACTCGGCGGATTAGAGGACGTTTCCAATGAGCATCCAGACGTTGTTGTGAAACTTTATGCTGCAGCGATTGATGAAATCGAACGGCGGGGTACGGATCCGGCATTGATGGCATGGCTCCGTAGTGGCAGCGCATCTGCATTCCCGACGGATGCGACTTATTGGAACGGCTATCCCGGTCCCGCAGGATACCGACCTTACTTCGGGAAGCTCTACACAGGTGAATGATTTTTTACTTCACCCAACCACGGTAGGTGCGGTTTGCAGCGTACACGCTTAAATGCGACGTGCATTCTAACCGCACCCCAAAACTTGACAACGCCTCAGACTTCTGATACCATATCAACAAAATTCGAGGCAAAATTATCCTCAGGACTTACGCAAATTGAGCAAAAAAGCGAATTATTCCACCAAAAAAGGCGTTTTCTCAGTGATTTAACCCCCTAAATCCCCCTTATCAGGGGACTTTAAGAGGAGCTGCGTAAGTCCTAATCCTTTAAGGAGAAAATCATGCCACGCACATACAAAGCCTGTCTCATCGGATGCGGACGGATGGGCGCGACGATTGACGACGAAGTTGCAGGCAGAACCGATGCCTTTATATGGCAACCCTTCTCACACGCAGCAGCAGCAGTCGCCTGTGAACGAACAAACCTCGTCGCTGTCTCGGATGTCTTCGCCGAAAAAGCGGAAGCCATCAGGCAACGCTACGGAGCCGAACGCGCCTATACAGACTACCAAGAGATGATCGAAAAAGAGAAGCCTGACATCGTCTGTATCGCCACACGTCCGGGTCCACACGCCGATATAACCGTTTTCGCTGCCGAAAACGGTGTCAAGGGCATCTACTGCGAAAAACCGCTCTGTTGTTCGATGGAAGAAGCAGACATTATGGTAGACATCGTCCAAAAACACGGTGTCAAGTTCAACTACGGGACCCAACGTCGCTACATGCCCATCTATCGCAAAGTGCGCGAACTCGTCGATGCAGGCGAAATCGGTCGGGTCCTATGCTCCATCGCACAATACGGCGCGGGTTCCGCACTCTGGGGTTTGACCCATGCCGCCGATATGCTCCTCTTCCTCGCGGGTGATCCAGAGGTGGACTTTGTGCAAGGTGCGATTATCTGCGAAGATTCGGATTGGGATGGTAACCGCCTCAATGTTGATCCGGGTATCGCCTGTGGTTACATCCATTACGCCAACGGTGTCCACGGCTACAACACCGCAGGTACGGGACCCGAATACGAGGTCTGCGGCACGGAGGGTAAAATCCGCATTCAGAACAACAGCCGAGAAATCCAATTCCGAAAAAAGGACGGGAGCTTTTTTGAAGAAGTACCGTTCCCGGAAACCTCTCGTGCCACTGGTACTGTTATGGGTATCACCGACATCGCTGAGGCACTCGACGAAGACCGAGAGACGAAGGGACCCGTCCACCTCGCGCGGCGCAGTCAAGAAACACTCATGGGCATGATTGAATCGCATCGACTGGGCGGTAAGCACATCTCACTTCCAATGGAAAACCGTTCCCTCTATGTCACGCGAGACAATTGGTAAGATTTCTCACACCTCAGTTGGCGCGCTTTCATGAAGTTAAAAATAAACTCGGTAATGTCCGGTGCGGTTAGAAACCGCACCTACCGAGTCTGAGAGAATATGAACTTAGAGACCCAAATCCAGCAATTCCGAGAAACTTTTTACAATGTCAAAGCCGAAGTCCAAAAGCGCATTGTCGGTCAAGACGCGATTATTGAAGGTGTCCTCTTCTGTCTACTCGCCAACGGACACGCACTCCTTGAAGGCATTCCAGGGTTAGGCAAAACCCAACTCATCTATACCCTCAGCGAAGCACTCAATCTCTCCTTCAAGCGTATCCAATTTACACCCGATATGATGCCGTCGGATATCACAGGCACAACGCTCCTCGTCGAAGACGAACACGGTAGAAGGCAGTTCGAGTTCCAAGAGGGACCCATTTTCTCGCAACTCATTCTCGCCGATGAAATCAACCGTGCCACACCTCGCACACAATCCGCACTCCTTGAGGCGATGCAAGAACGCACTGTCACCGTCGGACGCACCAGCCACACGTTAGAAGAGCCGTTCTGTGTTTTAGCGACACAAAATCCACTGGAGATGGAAGGCACCTATCCGCTCCCAGAGGCGCAACTCGATCGGTTCCTATTCAAACTCCTTATCGACTTCCCAAGTGAAGATGAGATTGTGGAAATCCTACGCCGCACGACATCCGGCACCGATATTACCATAGATAAGGTGACGGATGCGGAAACGCTCAACGAAATGCGCCGACTCGTCCCGCAAGTCATCATCGCCGAGCATGTCGAGCGCCACATCATCCGGCTTGTCCGCGCCACACACCCCAATTCCGAGGACGCACCAGAGATTGTGAAAAATTACGTTCACCTCGGTGCCGGGATTCGGAGTGTGCAAGCGATAGCACTCACAGCTAAAATCAAGGCTCTCCTCGATGAACGCTACAACGTCGCCTTTACGGACATTGATGCCGTGTTGCTCCCTGCCCTTCGTCACCGCATCCTCCTCAACTTTGAAGGTCAAGGCGAAGGTATTGAACCGGACGCTATTGTTAATGAAGTTCGTAACACCATAACGCCAATGCCATAATTTTCACTA
>VXZL01000127.1 GCA_009845505.1 Candidatus Poribacteria bacterium
GTATTAGGACGACTGCGAACAGAATTAAGTAAAGACAAACCGCTGCTCGCTGTCGGTGCGGGGACGGGTATCACGGCAAAATTCGCTGAACAGGGTGGGGCAGATCTGATTGTAATTTACAACTCAGGTCGCTACCGGATGTCTGGGTTCGGCTCTTGCGCGGGACTTTTGGCTTATGGCGATGCCAACGCCATCGTTATGGAGATGGGTGAGCGTGAAGTGCTACCCGTTGTCAAAGAGACCCCTGTTATCGCTGGTGTCAACGGGACAGACCCGACGCGCCGGATGAGTAACTTCCTCAAACAGGTTCGCGATGTCGGCTTTGATGGTGTCAATAACTTCCCGACCGTTGGCGTAATTGATGGTACTTTCCGGGTAACACTTGAAGAGACAGGAATGGGGTTCTACAAAGAGGTCGAGACGATCGGCATTGCACATGAAATGGATCTGTTCACTATCGTCTATGTTTTCAATCCTGAAGAGTCTGAAAATATGGCGAAAGTCGGCGCGGATGTTATTATTGCACACATGGGCACGACGATAGGCGGAACGATCGGTGCGGAAACAGCCTTCACGCTTGAAGACGCGGCGGTTCGAGTGCAAGAAATCTGCGACGCTGCACAAACGGTGAACCCGGATGTCATCTGTCTTGCACATGGCGGTCCCATCTCAAAGGCACCCGAAGCGGCGTTTATCAATGAGAAGACGGATGCTGTCGGTTTCGTCGGTGCTTCGAGTATTGAACGGTTCGCGTGTGAAGAGAGTATCCCGCGTGTCACGGCTTCCTTTAAAGAGCAATAAAAATTGATAAAATAGTGGAGAAAGTGATGTCCAGTACGGTCAAAGAAGTAGAGATCCTAAATGCTGATGATACGGAACTCATGCGTATCAGTCGAGAAGGCACGCTGTCCTTAAATCTGAACGAGATGCACGCGATTCAGACGCATTTCGCTGGGTTAGGACGCAACCCAACCGATGTCGAAATCGAGACGATCGCGCAAACTTGGTCGGAACACTGCGTCCACAAAACCTTCAAAAGCATCATCGACTACGCTGAAGCGGGCAAGGAGCCAGAGCGAATCGACGGTTTGTTTCCGACTTTTATTCAACGTGCGACAGAGGAGATAGCAAAGCCGTGGTGCGTCTCTGTCTTTTCAGATAACGCCGGTATCATCGAATTCGACGATACTTACAATCTCGTTTTCAAGGTAGAAACACACAACCACCCTTCAGCGATTGAACCTTACGGCGGCGCAGGGACAGGTATCGGCGGCGTGATTCGGGATTCGCTCGGCACTGGACTCGGCGCGAAGCCTATTCTGAACACGGATGTCTTCTGCTTCGGGATGCCGGATACACCCTATGCCCAACTTCCGAAAGGCACACTCCACCCAAAGCGTGTATTCAACGGTGTCGTTGCTGGCGTACGAGATTATGGCAACCGGATGGGCATCCCGACTGCAAATGGTGCGATTCTATTTGATACCCGTTATACTGCAAACCCACTCGTCTTTTGTGGAAACGTCGGTTTAATACCGAGAAATAGGTGTGAGAAATCTGTTGAACCCGGTGATCTCGTCGTCTCTATTGGGGGGCAGACGGGCCGGGACGGCATTCACGGTGCTACTTTTTCTTCCGCTGAATTGGATGACACCTCTGAGAACCTCGGCAGTGTGGTGCAGATTGGCAACCCAATTATGGAAAAGAAGATCGTTGATGCGTTGCTACAGGCGCGTGACAAGAACCTGTATCGCTCCATAACGGATTGCGGTGCAGGCGGCTTTTCCTCTGCAGTCGGTGAGATGGGGGAACACATAGGGGCGGAAGTGCATCTCGAACGCGTCTCTCTGAAATACGAAGGACTCGCGCCGTGGGAGATTTGGCTCTCGGAAGCACAGGAACGCATGGTCATTGCCGTACCTCCTGAAAACTTAGATGAATTGATAGAGATATGTGAGGCAGAATTCGTTGAGGCGACGGTCCTCGGCAGTTTCACAGATACACACAGATTACAAGTCTTTTACGAAGGTAGAATTGTTGCGGATTTAGAGATGGAATTCCTGCACAACGGCTTACCACAACCCATTAAACAGGCGGTCTGGAATCCACCAAAGCACCCAGAAATGCCGTCGCGAGATACAGAAACCCAAGACTATACAGACGACCTCTGCCAACTCCTCGCGATTCCAAACATAGCGAGTAAAGAATCTGTTATCCGGCAGTATGACCACGGTGTGCAAGGGGGTATCGTTATTAACCCACTCATTGGCGCGGAAAATGATGGACCGAGTGACGCGTGCGTCGTCACGCCAGTAATTGGAAGCCGAAAGGGTGTAATCATTGCCAACGGGATTAACCCGAAATATAGCGATGTGGATCCGTATCTCAGCGCGGCGGCGGCAATCGATGAGGCGTTGCGGAACATCGTCGCTGTCGGTGGAACACTGGAAAAAACGGCACTGTTGGACAATTTTTGTTGGGGCAACCCTGACAAACCCGACAGACTTGGAGAGTTGGTCCGGGCAGCAAGAGCATGCTATGACCTTGCAACCGCTTACGGCACGCCTTTCATCTCTGGTAAGGATAGCCTCTACAACGAATATAGCGACACAACAACCGGTGAACAACGCGCAATTCCAGCGACGCTGCTTATATCCGCTATTTGTGTGATGCCCGACATCCAGCGCGCCGTCACGATGGACGTAAAAGCCCCTGGTAACTATATCTATGTTGTTGGGAACACTTACGCTGAATTGGGCGGATCCCACTACTTTGGTATCCACGGATTCATTGGAAACTACGCACCCATCGTCCGTCCAGATGAAGGCAAACTGACGATGGCACGCCTCAGCACTGCAATCGGTAAGGGGTTGGTGCGTTCTTGCCACGACTGTTCTGAAGGCGGTATCGGTGTCGCAGCGGCGGAGATGGCATTTTCTGGTGGATACGGGATGTCCTTGAACCTGAGTAGCATCCCAACGGGTGAGGAGATTGCCGCTGACGACATGCTCCTGTTTTCGGAGTCGAACAGCCGTTTTCTTGTAGAAGTCGAACCGCAACACCAAGAGGCTTACGAAACCCTTATGAAGGACGTACCGACAGGCTGCCTCGGCACCGTTACGGACACACCAAACTTTATCATCAACGGAATTGCGGGACACCAAATTGTTGAAACCCCAATTGATACTCTCAAATCCGCATGGCAGGCACCGTTGCAGTTTTAAGTCTTACGCGATAGGCGGTCTCACTTGAAACCGATCTCACACCTCTAACCAAACATCAGAGAAACCTATTAGGTCAACCTATAAGGAGATCTCATAGTTAATGCAGAAACCCAAAGTCCTCATCTTACGAACTGCTGGGACGAACTGCGATGTAGAAACGGATGCAGCGTTCCAACTCGCCGGTGCAGAGACGGCGTTAATACACATCCAAAACCTTATATCTGGAAAAATCGACTTAGCCGACTATCAAATCCTTGCCATTCCGGGTGGTTTCTCCTACGGCGATGACATTTCAGCCGGTATTCTCTTGGCAGTCGAGATGAAACATAAACTTGCAGATGCTTTGAACAAGTTTGTTGCTGATGACAAACTGATACTCGGTATATGCAACGGATTCCAAGTGCTGGTGCGAACAGGGCTGTTGCCTGGGATAAGTTCCTCGGAAAACGGCGCGTCAGAAATGACACAGCGCGCGACATTGGCAATGAATACTTCGGCAAAATTCGAGTGTCGCTGGGTAGACTTGACAACACAAGAGAGTCCATGTGTCTTTACAAAAAGCATCAAAGCGGGGATCTATCTCCCCGTTGCACACGCTGAAGGACGGTTCACCGCTCCGTCAGATGTGCTGAAAGAGTTAGAATCAAACAAGCAAGTTGTGTTCCGGTATGCCAAAAGTAGATACCCCGACAACCCAAACGGCTCTGACGCTGATATTGCCGGTATCTGCGACCCAACAGGTAGAATCTTCGGATTAATGCCCCACCCAGAACGGTTTCTGATGAAGTGGAATCACCCTCGCTGGACGCGACTCGCCGAGAGAGAAAGAACGAGTTCCGAAGAAGGCGATGGACTCGCTATCTTCAAAAACGCCGTTCATTACGTCACATCGCATGCCAAATAAATTATACCGCCGTTTACTCCCCTTCTATATGAAATTGCCAGTTTTCTGGGCATTCATCGTACTTTCAGTGTTGGGGCAGCTGCTTTGGGTGGTTGCTATCTCATACGACGTACGTATCGATCTCCGTTGGTCGAGCGTCGGCTACGGCTTGGGTGTCGGTTTAGGATTTATGCAGGGTAAGTGGACATCTCGGTTATGGGATCAATCCTATATAAAGGTTTTAAAGCGGCAGATAACCTTCTGGGAAGCAAAAGGGGCTAAACTCTTAACTTTCTACACCTGCTTTGCCCTCGGTTTACCGATTCTCTGTCCCTTCCTCATCCGTTCACTTGACACGTTAGCAGGCATTCAATCTTATGTCTTCGGCTTTATTGGTGCGATGAACGTGGCACTGCTGCTGTGGGTGCGGCGGATGCCCAAGTGAATTGGTTGGCACCGGTTCCATTTGCAAAATCGTTCCAAATGTGGTAAACTCTATACAAATCAGCAGACTTAGAAAGACTCTTGGAGGGTTTAACATGCGTCCGCTAACAATTTCATTGCCAGACTATCTCTACGAAAAATTGACACAACAAGCCCAAGCATTTGAAACTTCTCTGGAAGAATTAGTGTTGTTCCAACTCAAGCGTGACGAAGCACGAGATGCTGCGTCAGCGTTCCTAAGGAAGCGTGCTGGTAGATGCTTAACAGTAAGAGAACCTGTTTTTAAGGAAACAGTCCCACCTCTTTGGGTAGTTCCTATCTTCACTAACGTCGCGCCGCCTGTAGAGGTTGGAGAGATAATCGTTGATGCTGACACCGGGGAAGTTTTAAGTACACAGCAAGATGTGGTTAAAATGATGAAGAAGGGGCACGTTAGCTTTGGATTTGAGTCATTTGCTATAGAGAAACAAGAACGCTTGGCGGAACTCTTGGCATTAAATAATGAAAGGACGTTAGAATCGAACGAAAAACAAGAAATGGAAACACTTCTTGCTGAAGAACAAAAACTTCAAATCCGAAATCTCGAAACTTTGGAGAAACGGCTTTTATCATAGCGAGGCATGATATATGCGTGTAAGTGATCCGTTGCGTGGTGTTGTAGCAAATCGCGCAAATGAGATGTGTGAGTACTGTCAGTATCCAGAGACAGTATCTTCCGCCCCGCTGGAGGTAGACCACATTGTGCCACAATCTGCAAAAGGACCAACACAACCCGAAAATTTAGCACTCGCCTGTTCACACTGTAACAGATACAAATCTAAACACCAAATAGGCACTGATCCGCTCACAAAAATAGATGTTAGACTTTTTAATCCTCGTACCGATAACTGGAGAGTTAATTTCGTTTTAAATCGGAAAACTGGTGAGATCGAAGGGCAAACACCCATAGGTCGAGCAACAGTTGTCGTTCTTTTGATGAATACCGAACATCGGATCCAAATGAGGCGGAGACTAATAAACCTTCAAGTTTTATGAAGATTTCAAAGACAATGTCAACTTACCGTCGATTTTTGAAAAACCTCCAACCCTTAGGAGGTTTTTGCCTTTAACCCAAAAAAAGTATGCAACTCGATAGAAACCAACGAAAAGCCGTGAAACACAAGACGGGTCCCGCGATTGTTATCGCCGGACCGGGTAGTGGAAAAACGACCGTCGTAACGGCACGGATTCTGAACCTCATCCAAACACATAACATCCCGCCCTCACACATCCTCGCCATCGCTTTCAATAGAAAAGCCGTCGAGGAAATGGAGACGCGAGTCCTCCGAGGACTCGTTTCATCAAAACCGATTGACCGAACTGGAACCGACCTAAGACCTAAAATCCGAACCCTCCATGCATTTGGCAAAGACATCATCACCGAAAACTATAAACGCACCGGATTTAACGAATATCCTGAGATTTGGACAGGGCAAATCGACCAAATCATTGCAGAAGAACAGAAACAAATTGAATATGAAACCTCATCTACCTCGGTCGCCATTTATAAAATCGAGAATCAAAAAACTGGTAAGTGTTACATCGGACAAACCACGAACCCAGATCGTCGTAGAAAGGAACACTTCAGTCATTCATCAAACGATAGACTCCGGCAAGCCATTCGTTCGGAAGGCGAAACACAGTTCAATTTCGAGGTGCTGGAGTGGGTTCCTGGACGCGAGGCAAATCGTCGGGAGGCACACTGGATTGCGTTCTATAGGGAACGCGCGAGTGTATTTAACAGAGCAGATCCATTGAGAGTGGCGTATAGCAACCAACTCATCCTTGAGATGTTTTGTCAACATTTTGATATCCCGTATAAAGAACACCTCGATAGAGACCCTGATTTTGAGAATCTTCGAGAACGTTTCAACGATGTAAAAGAGACCATCATGCGCGCAAAACGGCAGGTTGTCACAGGCGTGTTCGACCCAACGACACTTGAGGATCGCGTCGCACAAGCATTTGCTATAAAATACGAAACCCTCAAAGCCGAGGCAAACGCCCTTGATTTCGAGGATATGATTATCCACGCAGCAAATTTACTTGATACCTATCCAGACCTCCGACAAACTTATCGCAATAAATACCCGTATGTCCTTGTTGACGAGTTTCAAGATATTTCTCCAGCCGACTTTCGGCTCATTTCACACCTTTCAGAGAATCTCTTCGCTGTCGGTGACGACGATCAAGCAATTTATAGCTTCCGTGGCGGCGATTCACGGATTATGCAGGAATTCACTAACCGACGAGACGTAACAAAATATGAAATCACGCGGAACTATCGCTCCACATCAACGGTTGTTGAACACGCCAGAGCCTTGATTGAACGAAATACCCGACGCATCCGCAAAAATCTCCGCGCCTACAATCCAAGGCAGCACGACATAAAAATCGTTGAGACGACACCTGAAACCGTAGAAGCTACGTTGCTGC
This sequence comes from Candidatus Poribacteria bacterium, assembly GCA_009845505.1. Classification (GTDB taxonomy): domain Bacteria; phylum Poribacteria; class WGA-4E; order WGA-4E; family WGA-3G; genus WGA-3G. Next base: position 7,027 of record VXZL01000127.1, read on the forward strand.
GTGAATTGGACTCACGACAAGAGGCTGCTGTTTTGGCGCGGACGAACTATGAGACGGAACAGATTCAAGAGATACTCGCTAAACACACAACTTGTCCTGAAGTAACAACGATTCACAAAGCAAAAGGACGGGAATGGGAAAAGGTGATCCTCGTTCATAACACACTGGAACGGCGTTTTCCGCGTCGAGATAGCAAGACTTCAGAAGAACGGCGTGTTTTCTATGTTGCGATGACGCGTGCTAAGTCGGCGTTGGTTGTTCTTGGTGGGAGGTGTCCATTTGTGCCGGAGTTTGAGAAGATTCCAAAAAATATCGGCTATTATCTCCGGCAGTTTGGGTATTGGTGGGCACGGCGGAAATTGAAAAAAGAAGCACAGAGAAAATAGCAAGTGTGGTATAATCGGTGATATAGTTTAATTTTTACCCGACAGCCTTATCCAATTCTATACGCGCTATACTCAGCTAGCCCATGAGATTATTCGCATGAAATTAGACGAAAATCAACAGAAAGCCGTTGAACATTTTGAAGGACCTGCGCTTGTTGTTGCGGGGCCGGGCAGTGGGAAAACGGAGGTTATTATAGAACGAATAGTGAATTTGATTCGAGAAAACGGTATCAAGCCATATCAAATTCTAGCTCTTGCTTTTAACCGGAAAGCCATGAGAGAAATGGAACAACGCTTTTCACTAAAACTCGCGGCACTCGATGTGCAATCTGACTATGGAAAACCAGAGATTTGTACTCTCCACGCGTTTGGGAGACGGATTATTAGCAATAACCACAGAAAGCTAAACCTTATGGGGATGCCTAACACATGGAAGGCTTTTCGTCTTAAAAACACCATTAAAGAGGAAATTGCCAAACTTAAAAGAGAAAAAGCTAATGCAGAAGTGATTATCTATGAAATCAGCAGTAGAAAAACAGGCCGGTGCTACTATATTGGGCAAACTACTAACCTACGGATACGGCAAAAAGAACATCTTGCTGATTCCTCAAACAGTCATCTTCGTCAAGCTATATTAGCAGAGGGTCCGGAGTCCGTTAAATTTACTCCTATTGACAAAGTTGAAGGGAGGTATGCTGATAAACGTGAAACAGAGTGGATTGAATACTATAGAAACCGTACTGTGTTTAACTCACACCTTGAAGACAAAGCACCTGAAAGAGAAATTATTGATGCTCCAGTTACAATCTATAAGATAGAAAGTCAAGGAACAGAAAGATGCTATATTGGCTACACGACGAATCTAGAACAGACTGAACAGAACTTCTTGGATATACCCAACAATGCCCTCCAAGAGGCAATCAGAAGCGAAGGAGAGGAACAATTCACGTTTGAGGTGCTCCATGAAGAAGTACCAGTAGCAGAAGTTCCCGATCGGATAGCGGACGAGATTGAGACACATAAGAATAGAGCTGTGTTTAATCAAAGCAATCCGTTGAGTCAACGCTATAG
>VXZL01000322.1 GCA_009845505.1 Candidatus Poribacteria bacterium
AGGAAATTTACTCTATGAACCAAAATAACAAACCTAACATTATCCTCATTCTGAACGATGATATGGGTTTTTCCGACTTGGGCTGCTACGGCGGCGAAGTCCATACACCCAACCTTGACCGACTCGCTACAGGTGGGCTGCGCTTTACACAATTCTATAACACGGCGCGGTGCTGTCCATCCCGTGCATCCATGCTGACTGGATTACATCCGCATCAAACCGGCGTGGGACACATGATGGGCGACGACGGACTTGAGGGGTATCGCGGTGATCTGAATGACCGGTGTATCACTATCGCCGACGCAGTCCGTTCAGAAGGCTACGGCACATATATGAGCGGCAAATGGCATATCTCTCGGCATGCCGGTGCAGATGGTCCCAAGCACAGCTGGCCCTGCCAACGCGGGTTTGACGAATACTACGGGATTATCACAGGTGCCGCTAATTTCTGGAAGCCGAATACCCTGACGCGCAATAATACCCGCATTGAACACGATGAACTCCCTGAGGGCTACTTTTTCACAGATGCCATCAGCGATGAAGCGGTGACATTTATCCAGAACCATACTGAAAAGACACCGGAACGTCCATTCTTCACTTATGTCGCTTACACAGCACCACACTGGCCCCTGCACGCACACGAAGAAGACATCGCACGCTACAATGGACGTTTCGCCGCCGGATGGGATGAGCTGCGAGAAGAACGGCTCTCACGGATGCGGGAAATGAAAATTTTAGATGAAGCGTGGCAGCTTACCGCAAGGGACCCTTCACAGTTACCTTGGCGTGAAGCGGAATATAAAGAATGGAATCAACGGCGTATGGAAGTCTACGCAGCGCAAATCACCCGCATGGATGCAGGTATCGGGCGAATTATCGACACATTGGAGGGGACAGGACAACTCGACAACACGCTCATCCTCTTTTTAGCGGATAACGGCGGCTGTGCGGAAGAACTCGGGGGTCCTCCAGCGATACGTGATAGCAATTCACTGATTAGTACCGAGACGACCTCCGACGGACAACCCGTCTATCGCGGCAACGACCCACGCATCATGCCAGGTCCCGAAACCACCTATCAGAGTTACGGCGTTCCGTGGGCAAACCTGTCCAATACCCCTTTCCGTGAATACAAGCACTGGGTACATGAAGGCGGTATCGCTACGCCACTGATTGCACATTGGCCGGATGCCATAGAATCCTCAGGCGAATTACGCCATCAACCCGGACAACTCCCGGACATCATGGCGACATGCCTCGAAGTTTCAGGTGCGACCTATCCTGAAGAGCACGATGGGAAGCCAATTTTGCCGTTAGAGGGAACGAGTTTAGTGCCGATTTTCGATGGGAAGGACAACGGTAAGGATGTGGTTTATTGGGAACACGAGGGCAATTGTGCGGTGCGTCAAGATAATTGGAAACTGGTCTGCAAGTTTCCCGGCGATTGGGAGCTCTACGATCTCGCCGCCGAGCGGACGGAGATTAACGATCTTGCCGCTAAGCATCCACAAAAGTTGGAAGAGCTCGTCGGACTTTACCGAGATTGGGCGGATCGCTGTCTTATCTATCCATGGGATAGACTCCAAGAACGCCGCAGGCAGGAGCGCGACCAACGTTAACGTATTTTGTTTGGGCGGGACCTGATACCCGCCCATTCTCTACTAAACACACGGAAGCATCTTCAAACAGACAGGCGTTGGCACTTCTGTTACGTGTCCCGTCGCATTTAATTCGCCTGTTTCTTGGTCGATTGCGAATGTCACAACCGTATCTGTTTGTTGATTCGCAGCAAAAAGGAATGTCCCTTCCGGATTCAGTCCAAAGTTCCGTGGTGTTTCACCTTGTGTGGATTCGTGACCAATAGGACTCAGGGTGCCCGTTTCTGCGTCAATCGCGCAAATGGCTATGCTATCGTGTCCACGGTTTGAGCCATACAGGAATTTCCCGGAAGGATGGACGTGAACATCAGCGCAGTGACTTCTGCCATCAAAATTATCAGGCAGCGTAGAGATCGTCTGGAATTCCGTGAGCGTTCCAGCACTCGCGTCATATCGGAATGCGGTGAAGGTTGAATCCAGTTCGTTGATTACATAAGCGTACTCTCCGTTTGGATGGAAATCGAAATGTCGCGGTCCCGCCCCAGGATGCACGCGTGCCCACGGTTGGGTATTAGGCGTAAGTTTGCCGTTTTCTGCGTCCAATTGGTAAATAAGGACTTTATCAATGCCGAGGTCAGGTGAGAAGGCATAACGATTGCTGGCATCAATCATAATTGAGTGGGCGTGCGGTTCCATCTGCCGCTGCGGGTTGATACTCGACCCTTCGTGCTGCACAAAATCAGAGGCTTCGCTCAGCCGTCCATCTGATTCTATCTGAAAAGCAGCGACGCTTCCGCCGCCATAATTTGCCACAAGTAGACACTTGCCCGTCGCATCTACACTCAAATGGCAAGGCGCGCCACCCCCCGTCGCGCGTTGGTTGAGGTAACTAATCTCGCCAGTCTCTCGATGGATGTAAAATGCTGTAACGGCACCGCTATCCTTACCCTCAAACTCACCGACTTCATTGACAGCAAAGAGATACTGACCGCTCGGATGTATCTCCAAAAATGACGGATTTTCAACGCCTGTGAGTTTGCTGCTATATTCCAGGTCACCCGTCGCACCGTCTAAGCGATAGACGTAAATCCCTTCGCTGTCTCCATGCGTATAAGTGCCGACATAAACGAAATAGTCTTGGTTGTTCTGTTGCGCCATTGATAATCTCCTTATGAAACTTTAAGATGAATCGTTCTTTCTTCGCTTTCAAGGTAGCCGATGCGGATTGCTTTCGCTCGCACGGTGGTTTCGCCTTCCGGTATACGTAGCGGTTCGGTATACAATCGCCACTGTGCGTCCTCACCTTGCTCAGTCGTGTAAGCAATTGATGCGCCATGAGTAGAGCAGTGAAGTTGCAAAACGAGCGGAGCCGACCACTCGCCATCCTCGTTTGCTACCGTTGTACCGGGTTGTTCGGCATTAATCGGGATAAAAATAGGAGCCGCTGTTTGCGGTTGTGTGCCGTCAGGATACCACTGCGCCACCATCTGCTCTTCGGATATATCCCCCATATCGCCAAAATCAGACTGCCATTGCGACAGCGCACCCCGCATCTGTTCCAACACAGCATGATGTTCAGGATCTGCCGCCAGATTGTTCAACTCATACCGATCGTTTTCAACGTTGTAAAGCTCTTCAGCAGGGCGCGGGTAACGGAACATAACCGCCTGATCCCCTTCAAGTTCACCCGCTGCATACAACCGCCACATCTCTTGCATGACCGGATGCCGGTTGCGATAGGGAATCCAGAGCAGATAAGGTTTTTCAGGATAATAATTTCTGATATATTTATACCCTTTGTTACGCACAGCGCGCACCATATCGTAAGATTCGTCGTACCGGTCGCGCGTGGCGAAGATGTATTCGCGTTCAACCTTTTCTGCTCCAAGGAAGGGCTGTCCCTGTAGATGTTCAGGTGCTTCTACACCACAGAGCGAGAGCACTGTTGGACCGAGATCAATCAGACTTACCAATTGTTCGCTGACACTGCCAGCAGTGAGCGTATCGGGCCACCGCACAATTAAGGGTATGCGGATACCCGCATCATAGGGCCACCGTTTTCCGCGTGGGAGTCCTTCACCGTGGTCACTCCAGAGGAAAACGATAGTATTCTCCGCAAGTCCGTCCTCTTCCAATTGATCTAAAAGTTCACCGACGCGAGCATCGGCAGTCGCAAGGTTGTCGTATTGACGCGCCAGTGCCTGTCGCGCTTTCGGTGTATCCGGTAGGTACGGCGGTAACTCTACATCATCAGGATTCGTAGTTGTAGTCAGCGGACGATCTTCCCGTTCCCACATACCGCTTTCGTGTGTAACAGTCGGATTGAAAACTGAAAAAAACGGTTGTCCCGCTTCACGATTTCGCCAGTGACCTGTGTTATCACACACATCCCATGCTGTGATTGGTGGCGTAAACTGATAGTCGGTCTTGCTATTATTCGTGCAATAGTAACCGGCCCCTCTGAGATATTCGGTAAAGGTTTTAACGTAAGGCGGTGGTACTGCTGAATATGGAGTCGGCATGTTCGGTGTGTGCTGGTTTGTATGTGCTGTTCGCATGTGGTGTGTACCGATTGAGGTTTGATACATACCCGTAATAATTGCAGAACGGCTCGGAGCGCAGACTCCAGCAGTCGAAAACGCATTTGGGAACCGGCATCCGCCCGCAGCGAGTCGATCAATATTCGGCGTACGCGCAAGTGTGTCCCCGTAACAACCGAAGCGAGGCGTTGTGTCCTCTATAGAGATCCAGAGGATATTTGGACGATCTGATGTATTCATTGTAGCTCCTTTTTTACGAATGATTGTACTTCAAGCAGCGATTTAAGTCAACATAACTCTCTGAGTTTCAGATTATTGGAAAAGCATTGCAAGTGTGTTGAGAGTGTGGTAAAATAGCCGTCGCGCGCTGTAACACAGGTTTGTAAGTTATTTCTTATGACGTTTTATTTAATTCCAAAATCAAGCGATTGAGGCTACAACACATATATTATGAGCAATTCTCATCTACGTTATCTACACACTGCACAAGAGGTTCTGAAACAGATTGAGGCTACACAAACCGAGGCAATCGCACAAGTATCTGAGATGTGCGCCGAGACAATAGCAGCGGATGGGCTCGTCTACCTATTTGGTTCTGGGCATTCCCGCATGGCTGTTGAAGAGATGTTCCCACGCTACGGAAGTTTTCCCGGATTTTTTCCTATCGTCGAATTAGCGGTCACATATCACAATCAAGTTGTCGGATGCAACGGTCAACGCCAGGCTCTCTTTTTGGAAAACATTTCGGGGTACGCAGAAGTAATCTTACGGAACTTCACCTTCGGTCCCCACGACTGTATGATAGTGTTTTCCAATTCTGGAACAAATATTCTCCCTATTGAAATGGCGGTGGGTGCTAAGGCGCAGGATCTGCCCGTAATAGCAGTCAGTTCTATCGCGCACAGTCGTTCATCGACCTCGAAACACCCTTCTGGCAAACGTCTGTTTGAGATTGCCGATCTGACGATTGACAACTGCAATCCGCCGGGCGATGCTGTCGTGGAAATTCCAAATTTAGCGTATCCTGTCGGTCCCACCTCCAGCATCGGTACACTGACCATTGTGAATGCTATGAAATGTCAAGTCGCTGAACTGCTGACGGCGCGTGCGAAACCACCGGTCGTACTGACGGGTGCGCATTTCCTCGGACCTGAAGAATCAGCAAAACAGATTGAACGGGCTTATGACGATTACAAGGCACGCGCCCAGAGAAGTTGACATTACACAATTTTTCCGTTGACTTCTCTCGTGCAAACTTGTATACTTTAAGCAGGACGAAGGAATGCTGGGTTTACTGAATTGAGTTGGGATCCGCAGGACATTCTGATGCTGAATACTACCGAAAGAATTGCTGTGATGGGTGGAACGTTCAATCCAATCCATTACGCGCACCTGCTAAGTGCTGAACAGGTTCGGACAGGGCTGGGCTACGATAAAATCCTGTTTATCCCTTCTGCGAGACCGCCTCACAAGGTGGCTGATGCTGATATTATCGCACCCGAACACCGGTACCAGATGGTGCTTCTGGCGATCGCAGAAAACCCTAATTTTGAAGTGTCACGCATTGAATTGGATCGGGAAGGTCCGTCATACACGATTGAAACCTTGAAAGTCCTTGAGAAACTTTACGGAAACACCCGTGAACTCGGATGGATTATTGGAGCTGATTCGCTTATTGAGTATAAAATCTGGAAAAACTTTGATGAAGTATTGGCGCGATGCGTTATGATTGCAACAACGCGTCCGAGTTACGATCTGAATCGGGTGCCGTCTGAGATACGCAATCGGGTTACAACCTTTCCAGTAACTGGCGTTGATATATCTGCCACAGTCATTCGTGAACGGATTAGAAAACGGCTTTCAATTCGGTATCTTGTGCCCGAAACAGTTCGATCGTACATTTATCGCCATAAGTTGTATCATTAACCGAAGTCGTCGCTTTCCCGTTGGATGATAGGGATGTAAGAATATGCAACACACATGCAGTATATGCGGAACAGTTTACGATTTTGTGTGGAAAGAAGGGACACCTCTACCGAAAAATTTTCCGTTCTGTAGCGCACGGTGCAAGGCAGCGGATCTGGCTAAATGGCTGAATGAAGAGTACACCATTCGTACCCCCTTGCCGAGTGTGATATTGTCGAATACCGAGCGGGAACTCCTTATCGAATTGGGAATGGACCCCGACGATGATGACGGCTAAAACGGTAAAGGTCTATGTAATATGGACTTGCAAGGAACATCTAACAACATTCTAAATCTACAAAATAATCGGGCAGCTTCTACATTAGAAATGCTCCGATCACACCCAAAGTCGGTTGAAATTCAAGAGTACCTCTCAGCAAAACTGAGTGTGGAACGCCTTCAGCACGTTCTCTCTGTCCAAGAGATGGCGGTTGACTTAGCACGGGCGCACAAAGCGGATGTCTGGCACGTCAACCTTGCTGCACTGCTACACGACAGTGCAAAGTGGATGAACCCCGAGAGGTTATATAGGGAAGTAGAACGTTACGGAATTCGCCTTGATCCGATTGAGAAATTGAATCCATCCCTTTTGCATTCGCTTGTTGGCGCGGAACTGGCAAGAGAGAGGTTTAAGGTAACCGAGTGTGAAGTCCTTGAGGCGATTCGCAATCATACAACCGGTAACCCGTCAATGTGCCTTATTTCGCAAGTGCTATACGTTGCAGACTTTGCAGAACCGATGCGCACATACAAGGCAGCGCATGTTGTTAGAAAATTTGCATACATAAATTTAGAACGGGCAGTGCATCATGTCGCGCGTGCACAGATTGAACGTCTCCTGCAAAAAGGAGGAATGATTCATCCGAACACGCTTCGGACATATAACAAAATGTTTGCTAATGTTAGTAGTTAGAGGCAAAGACGATACGCGTGTCTCGTTCAACAACGGCTGAGAACGGTAAGGAAAATTAAATGGCAGAACACAACACATTAGAGATAGTAAAAGCCGCGGCTTCTGCCGCGATGAGCCGACGTGCACAAGATGGTGTTATCCTTGACCTGCGTGAGCTTGATTGTTTCACAGACTTTTTTGCAATCTTCAGCGGCGTTTCCGATATCCAGGTCGAAGGTATTTCGCAAGCTGTTCTTGAAGAACTTGAAACGAATTGGGAACAGCGTCCTTGGCACCAAGAGGGCGAGCGTAAAGCGGATTGGATTCTATTGGACTATGTTGATTTCGTCGTCCATGTTTTTCTCGCTGAGAGACGCGCCTACTATAACCTTGAGCGCTTATGGGCTGAAGCAGGACGAATTGAATTGCCGGAATTAGCGATGCCTGCACACTTGGAATCTCTATCAGATGAGGCATCGGAGGGGCGTATAGACCCGGATGGCGCATTGGTCTTCGGGGGGCATGAGGAAGGGGTGTCTGAGGAATAGTTCGCTTCTTAAAGCAATTAACAGATCGTAAGTTAATCGATGCTTACAAGAAGTACTGTGACGTTGTCGGTGCCGCCGTAGTCGAGAGCTGTATTGACAAGGTTATCGCACGCTTCTTCGAGATTGGCGGCAGATACGATAATGTCAGCGATTTCTTGGTCGTCCACAATTAAATCGTGCAAACCATCTGTACAAGCGACAACGATGTCACTAGGGACGAGCGGATAGGCATCCGCGTTGACAGTGACTGTTGGCCTGAGTCCAATCGCCTGTGTAATAATGTTTCGCTTCTCATGGACGCGGCCCTCTTCGGGCGTTATTTCGCCTTGTTCGACCATTTTTTGGACGAAAGAGTCGTCTGTCGTTATCTGGGTGAGGTTTCCATCGCGCAAAACGTAGAGTCGACTATCACCGACGTGGACATAAGCAAGGTAACTAAAGGTAACAAAGCCAGCGATGAGAGTTGTGCCCATACCGCGGGCTGTACCACCGTTTTTGGCGGCAGTATAAATGCGTTGATTCGCTTCCTCAGCAAGTTCGCTCAAGACACCAAGCCGTTTCATTGGCCCAAAATCGCTATGTGGAGATGCTTGTGCTTGTCCCCATTGTTCGATAACATCAAGCGCGAGCTTACTTGCCAGGTCACCTCGTTCGTGACCACTCATACCGTCGGCGATAGCAAACAACTGGAGCTGCGTATCAAAGTAGTATAGGTCTTCGTTTCTGTCACGAAGTCTACCTGTGTCCGTTTTTGCTGCAAATTGCATTTTTTCCTATCGTCCGCGTGGAGTGTGATCGATAATACAAAAGGTTGTCGCGCGTGCTTCGTGTTCAAGGAAGGTACCCAATTCATTCAGTAGAACCATTTATTTTTTTAAGTCGATAGTAAAAACGATAGAATACGAATATGGTTTCAAAATTTTAGTAGGA
>VXZL01000053.1:0-7618 GCA_009845505.1 Candidatus Poribacteria bacterium
AAGTGCCTTCATCATATCAAAATGGGCGTTCTGATCCAATTTTGCGTAAGTCCTGTCTTTTAAGAAATCTAAATTTGCCAAAAGTCTACAAACGCGAAATGGTGGTAACCACGCGTATTGAAAAAATCATCAAATTCTGAGGTAGTTGAAGGGAACTCAACCTTTATCTCGTTTGCGAGTTTTTGTAATATCTTACCACCAATTAACCCAGACGACTGCCCACGCAAGGCTTTTTCATACCACTCATCGAGTTCATCCTCGGTTATTACGCTCTGAATTCGACTGGCACTGCCAAATTGTTTCAAGACAGATACGAGGATATCTTTTTCAGATTCCTTACAGACGATAATTATCCGATCGGCAGAAATCGCGCTACTTATGTCCTCCACGGTTGCCGGTGTGAGAGATATGTGTTTTATCTGAATAGCAACCCCGAAGTTTGCCCACATATCAAGGCCTCTGTCCGCCGCGTTAGTGACACCTACTCGATAAACTTTAGCTGCTTGATATATCTCCGGTGTATCTTCAGACAGTCCCAGAACCTTTTCGGTGAAATCAGAGAACTCGTTTAGAATCGTATCATTAATATTGTTAATTTGCACCCCGATTTTGACATCAAGGACTTCCAACAGCGTGGAAAATAGGGCATAAACTACAATCTCGAATATCTTGTCAATGCTTCGTGAGAGTCCGGGATTCCGCGTAAAACTATCTATGAAGTTCCTTAGTTCAAAAGAGTCGCTATCTGCTTGTACAACAGCAGATAAACCCGATGACATTTGGGAAAGTCGGTCTCTTAACGCTGTATAGATATAAGCCTCAACTGCCCCGTTGCTGCTTCGATTTATCTTTCCCAGTTGTACTAAAACTGATGGTGGTATAGCGTTGGGATTAAAAAGGTCGTCTTGGTACCTTGCGCTTGATGTAGAGATCCGTCCGATAAACCTACGAGAAATCGCATCTCGCCATTTTCTTGAAGGCGTTCGGTAGGTTTCTAAATCCCCGAGGTCAATGTCTTTCTCAATCCTATCTCTATGAAGTATCTCTGCAATTTGTATCGGTTTGTAAAAATGAACTCTGGCTTTTCTGATAACAGTGTCAAGATGGTCTTTGGCTTTTTTATTCTCCATTAATCATAAGCATTGATTCTATTTTCAAAAAGAAGCAATTGTTCCTCAGGTAGTATCATTGGTTTACGTTCTTGCAATGCCTTCAACATTTTTTCAGCAATCGCTTGAACGACAGGAATGGCGACGCTATTTCCAGTCTGTTTTCTAATTTGCATCATATTCCCTACAATCTCGAAGTCTTCAGGAAACCCTTGTAGACGCAGCAATTCCCTGCCAGAGGGTCGCCTGATGCCGTTTACCAGAAGATAGTTATAAGAGGCACCCGCTCTTAGTGCGCACGAAAAGGGTAACACCGAGATATTACCACCTTTGTTTTCGTGCCAGATAGAGGGGAAGAAGAGTGTGCCTTTACACTTCTCGCGTCGCGATCTTTGGATACGTTCTGATGCAAATAAACTCGGTTCAACGCCTTCGTCAGGTTCCAGTACCTCTGAAAGCGGTTTATACGCGCCGATAGGTTTCGGAAAATCAAATGCTATAGGTTCACGAAACCCGATGATGAAAATCCGTTCTCGCTTCTGTGGCAATCCAAAGTCAAGCGCATTCAATACCTTGTGGTAAGTCGTGTAACCCAATCGTGATAATTGTTCTTGTATAACAGAGAAGGTTTGTCCCTTGTCATGCGTGAACAGCTGCTTAACATTTTCGAGAAGGAACGCACTCGGCTGTTTCTCTTTCAAAATCCGAACGATGTCGAAAAACAGCGTACCACGCGTGTCTTCAAACCCTTGTTTATCCCCAATAATACTGAAAGGCTGACACGGAAAACCCGCCAATAGAATATCGTGATCTGGAATGTCAGTTTCGTTGATTTTGGTAATATCACCAGCAGGTGTTTCCCCGAAATTATGCGAATAAGTCTGCTGGGCGTATTTATCCCATTCAGAACTGAACACACATGTTCCACCTAACTTCTCAAACGGAATGCGAATCCCGCCTATGCCGGCAAAGAGGTCGATGAAGTTAAAGTCGTTCATTATGCATGGAGTGTAACATATCTGATTGATTGTATCAAGCCTTCTTTGTTACGACTTACGCAATTCCGTGATCAGTGCGGTTAGGAAACCGCACTGCGGGCGTAATTTTGTAATTTTACGTAAGTCTTGTTTGTATTTTATTTCAACGCTGTTGTAGATGTCACGCAAACTCAGCGTCGCCTTGCGTTCAAAGGCGAGGTATTCTTCCGGGGTCAGATAAGTTCTGGCTGCAATAGATGACATACACGCCTCCATATTACCGCATGGACATCTGTTCCTGTGTCTCTAACGTCCGGCGGAGGACGACACCCCATTGTCCAACAACCCACAACGCTTTACCATCTTTGGCACGCGTAATAACATAGAGGTGGTTATCAATATCGGTGTGTTCCTGTTCCCACGTTTCGCCACCATCGGTCGAGCGGATAATTATACCCTCTTCACCGACCGCATAAATTTCCTTTTCAGAGAGGGCGAGGATACCGTGGAGCGTTTTATTAATGCCAGTTGTTTTCGGCTCCCAATTGAAGCCGCCATCCGTCGTCTTCAGGATAATACCCGCCTCACCAGCCGCCCAGCCAGTCCGTTTCGCAATAAATGAGACGGCATTGAGATCATACTTAATTTTCGTTTCGTGGAGCCGCCAGTACTCACCACCATTGATGGTGCGTTGGGTCACCCCGGCTTGTCCGACCGACCACCCGAGCGGCGCGAATTTCATATCTACATCCGTAAGGGTGTCGTTTGCAGTTGTGCGCTGAGGTGTCCACGTCGGACCTCCGTCTTTGTTGTGGATAATGTATCCGAGTCTACCGACCGCCCACCCTTCAGAGAACTTACCGAAATCGACATCGTTCAGCGAGAATGTCCCCGGCGAATCGCCTTCCATAAATGGCGGTTGTTCGGGGGTGTCGCCTGCTGTCCACGCTGCACCGTCTGTGGTGTAGAGAACAGTTCCATCGCGTTGCATCGTCCAGCCCCATTTCGGTTCGAGACTGGCGAAGTGTATACCGATCAAGCGTTGACGCGTTCGGCTTGGAAGTGAATCCCACGTCTCTCCACCGTCTTGGGTTTCCAATAAAACGCCACCATCTCCAGCTATCCAACCGTTTTTGTCGTCGTAGAAGAGGACTTCTCGGAAGTCGTTACGTTCCGCTTCGCCGAGTTGACGTTCCCACGTCTGTCCACCATCTGTCGTGTGGAAAATACTACCGCCACTGCCGACCGCCCATGCAAGTTCTGCATCAAGGAAATACACACTGGCGACTCGGCGACTCCCCCTTCCCCTTCTGCGGCCTTCGGGTTGCGGTGGGGGTGGCGGTTGTTGCTGTGCGGATTCCGGTGACGGTGTAGCACGTTCGGCGTTGGGTGGGAGTTCACCCTCGGGAACAAGCCGTCCCGGACGTTGCCACTGCGCCCGCAGCCGATTCTGAATTTCTTCTGGTGTCTCGTCGTAGGTTAACGTCGGTCCTTCTTCAGCCGCTTCTTCCGCTGCTTCTGTTTCCTCGAATTCTAACTCGGCTCCTTCGGGTAAAAACGGGTTGAATTCTTCCATAGCGACCATATTATCGGCTGCATTTTCTCCCGTATCAATAGGAACAGCTTTCCAAGTCAACCCCTGATCCTCAGTAACATAAGCACCGCCACCACCGAGTGCATAAGCCTCTGTATTAGAGCGGAAGGTGATACGGCGCAAGCCGCTTGTGCTTCGAGTCGCGGTTTGCAGTCTCCACGTTTCGCCACCGTCTTCCGTCAATAAAGAGTTACCGTTCCCCAGTACCACCCAGCCGCTGTTTTCGTCAGCAAAGTAGACAGCAACACCGGGTTGGTTTGTCTTCGCCTGAATCTTCCAATAATCACCGCCGTCAACAGTGTGGAGGATAAACCCGCCATCTCGACGTTGCGGCGTGACTGCCCATCCAACCTGACTATTGATGAAATGAATGTCGGTGATGTTCGCCAAAGTGGTTCCCGTTTTTTGGATTTTCCACGTTTTGCCACCATCAGTTGTATGCAAGAATTGCCCAATGGTGCCACCGAGCCAGCCTTCATCGGCATTTAGGAAGTACATTGTGCTAACGCGTGGTAAGTTCTGTTTGGTTGCTTGGAGAATCGGTTTCCACGTTTCACCGCCGTCTTGCGTCTGGAGTAGCAGGCCGTTTCCGAGGACGCGTCCATGTTTCTCATCAACAAACTCTACGTCTCGCAAATTTTCACTGACCCCACTATGTTGGGGGAGCCATGTTTTTCCGCCATCTGTGGTGTGTGCGATTGCACCGTCCGAACCGACCGCCCATCCGTTTTGGGCATCTATAAAGTGGACATCCGTAAAGTCAGTTCTCCATGTTGCCTGTCGGAGGATATTCCAATGGTAGACAATAGGTTCAATAGGGGTATCTTCTTCAGCAGTTACAATAACCTCTGTCTCTTCGGCAACTGGTGGCAATTTCGCTGGCAATTCTGCCTCTTCAACAGAGTAACGCATCGCGATTCCACCCTTGCCGACTGCTACAACGCCATCCGGGGATAACGCTAACCCGTAGAGGTCGTTATCCGTACCGCTCTCTTGAAGTTCCCATTTTTCGCCACCATTGACAGTCGTGAGCATCACCCCGTTATCACCGACGATTAATCCGTGCTGTGCATCGGCAAAATAGAGTTTGTTTAGGTTCTCTTGTGTCCGACTGCGTTGGAAACGCCACTTTTTGCCGCCGTTCTTTGTATGCAGAATCTCCCCGAACTGTCCAACAATCCATCCTGTATTTTCGTCTGTGAAGTAGACAGCGTAGAGTTCGTTGAAAGTACCAGTATCCTGCTGCGTCCAGCTGAGACCGCCATCCTCAGTCGCCAGACAAACCCCCGGCCATCCGATAGCCCAGCCCTTTTTGTCGTCAAGGAAAAATACCCCCTTCAGCATAAGGGAGAGGAAATCGCCAACGGCAGTCTGCGGAAGCCACGTTTGCCCACCGTCAATTGTGTGTAAAATGCTTCCCATGTCTCCGACAGTCCAACCGACTTGAGGGCTAATAAAGTGGACAGAACGGAGCGTGAATGCCGAATTGCTACGCTGACGTTCCCAGTTGAGACCGCCATCGTTGGTATGGACCACAAGTCCGCGTTCACCGACTGCCCAACCATGTTTGTCGGTCGCGAAATAGATGTTCCAAATACCATCCCAAATATCTGTCTCAATTTCGTTCCATGTCTGACCCCCATCCTCACTCACTGCCATTGTCCCGCGCCTACCGACTGCGATGGCGCGATTTGCGTTCGTGAACTGGACATTCTGTAGATCGTTGGCAGTCGTGCCGCTGGTCATCTCCCAGGTCGCACCGGCATCCGTTGTCCGAAGAATAGTCCCATACCAGCCAACTGCCCATGCCTCTGTGGGTGTAGTGAACTGGATACCTGTCAAATTATTTTCAGTACCACTGTCCATCAATTGCCAGTTGTCGCCACCATCTTGGGTACGCGTAATAAAGCCGACATCCGCTACAGCGACCCCATAGTTTTCATCTGTGAAATGAATGCTATTGATGGTATCTCGGACGTGTCCGTTAATAAGTGGAATACGACTGTCTTGACGTTCCCAGTTTATACCACCCGTGGTTGTATGAAAAATGGAGCCATCGCTGCCAACAATCCAACCTTCATTGTCGCTAACGAAGAAGACCTGTTTATTGTCATTAATCATCCGATCGCGTTCACCTTCAAAGCGATTGCTCTGTTCCCGCCACGCCTCACCACCTGTTTGGGTATGAAAAATCCTATCGTGGGTGCCGACGACCCATCCTCTTGAATCATCAACGAACCAGACACCATTGAGCATAAACTCGCTGACGTACTCGTAACGTTTCCACTCTTTTCCGCCGTTTTTGGTATAAAGAACGTCCGAATCTTCTCCAACAATCCAACCTTCTTTTGAATTAGCAAAATAGACATCGAGGAGCATCGCTGAAGTGCCGCTCCGTTGTAAGGTCCAATGTTTGCCGCCATCGTCGGTTGTCGCAATTAACCCTTCATCACCGACCGCCCATCCGTAGTTTGCATTGGTAAAGTAGACCGCCTTGAAGTCTAAGGAAGCATCGGGCATGCGATATCCAACGCTTGTTGTATCAATTTCTTGTTGCTGCCACGTTTTACCGCTATCTGCGGTGTGGATGATCAGTCCTTGTTCTCCGACGATCCATCCGAGTTTATGATTGACGAAGTGCAAGTCTGTGAAGTGTGTCTCCCAATCCGCTTTCCGGGTCGCTTCCATCTTCACACAACCGTTGAACAAGATCAAGATGCCAAGCAGAAATGCTATGATAGGAAAGTTTAAATTGCGTACCAAACCCATTTTTGCCTCCAAATGTTTGTTCTTTTATTTCAACCGAGAGGGTGATCAACTCTTTATTTACAATGCAAAACGAACCGCTTCTCTCCGAAGGTGCTGCGATTTACAAAATCATCCTTAAATATTTAGACAAACTGCTATGGTTGTTTGTTCGCTGATTAATAACCGCTGTTGTCCCCGAAGAAACCAGAACGGATAACAGCAATACCTATAGCTATAACGACTGGGAGGGCAACAGCTGCTATTTGGGCAAGCTTAGAACGCCACCCACCAAGTTCCCGAACTTCTTCTATCCGCCCAACTTGTGCCAACAGTGGTGAAATCACCAACAAAATAGTGCTTATTGCTGGCACTTCCGCAAAAAAGTAACCATTCATCCAGATGCCAATAAGTAGGAGGGTCACGACCGGCGAAGCACCGCGCGGAAAAACCAACCGCTTCCTGTCCCGCTGTAGACTGAGCGTAAGGATCCAACTCGCTGCGAACAGTGCCGCCAAGATCCCGCCATGTTGTGCCAATCGTAGGCTTCCTGAAAGTGCCAGAATCAAGGCAGTCCCTCCAGAGAGTCCAAAGTAGACAAACGGGGCGGATGCACCAGAGGGTAACGCACTAAAACTCTGTTCCACGAGATGCCAGATAATGAAAATAACGACAGCGAGGCACACCCACCAGATAATCCCTTCAATGGGGCCCCACGTATGTTTAAATGTTGCAGTTAGAAGGAGACGCGGAATAATAATAGAGATTACTATCTGTGCTATCGGGCCCCACACGGCACGATGCCAAAACCTCCCAACAATCAAACCAATGATCGCAAGATAGCAGAGCCAATGGGTGCCTAACTTAGGTGGAAAGGCTGGCAACCTTTCTAAGCCGAGGTACCCAACTATGTAGCCAACACCCAGTGCGGCAGCGATAAGCCAACCTGCCAATCCGTCTTGTTCTTTTTCGTATCGAGCAGTTGCATAAGCTTTAGGGGAAAGAGATCTCGCGATGACGAAAATCCCACCACCGACCATCGCCGGTAGGAGTAGACCGAAAAAAAGTTGTTTAATTAGTAACATCGCTGATCCCCTTTCGTTTGCTGCGTGGGAGTGGCGGGCGGGGGGAGAGGCCCCACAGCAAAAAAGGGGG
This sequence comes from Candidatus Poribacteria bacterium, assembly GCA_009845505.1. GTDB lineage: Bacteria > Poribacteria > WGA-4E > WGA-4E > WGA-3G > WGA-3G. The sequence goes on from VXZL01000053.1 coordinate 7,581, forward strand.
GTTGATTGTTATTTTTTTTTGGGTGGGTTTGGGGAATA
>VXZL01000053.1:7628-8427 GCA_009845505.1 Candidatus Poribacteria bacterium
CAGTAAATCGGGTTGTATCTGTCTATTTTTGCTTCGCTTCGATGGTGACAATAAGACGAATGTCGTCGCTGACAGGTCCGCCAACGCCGTAGGTCATTCCGAATTCGCTGCGGTTAATCGTAAAGACGCTTTCAAATCCGATCAGAGATTCGCCTTGTCTCCCTTTGCCTTTTCCTGTAATTGCGACATCTACTGTGATAGATTTTTTAACACCGAGTACCTCCAAATCGCCTGTGACCTCCAGCATGTCTTCTTCGCCTTCCTTCGTATTTACCTTTGTGCTTTTGAAGGTGATAACGGGAAACTGCTTCGCACTGAAAAAGTCAGGACTTCTCAGGTGCTGGTCGCGTTTTTCGTTGGCAGTGTCAACACTCGCTGTTTTTACTTCAAATTCTACCATGCTTTTGGATATATCGGTTTCATCCATTGTGATTTTGCCGGTGAACTCGTTAAATCTACCGTAGTTGTAAGTGATACCGTTATGTTTTGCACGGAAAAGTATCATTGAGTGTGCCGTGTCTATTTCATAAGTATCCGCTGCATCTGAAAGTTGTGTGATGCCAGTAAAACCAGTGATGAGTAAAGCTAAAACAAGACCTCTGATATAGGAAATCTGTCGGGTGCGTCCTAAGTCTGTTTTCATTGAAAAAATCTCCTTCAATTCGTTTAGTGATTAAGTTTCATAGTAAAGTGTATTACCTTGTATCAGGCAAAAGAAGTATAGCGCAATTCGCAAGAGATGTCAATAGGAAATATTGGGGGCAAGATTTTTCTTGAATTTCATTGTGAAATTGTAGTA
>VXZL01000390.1 GCA_009845505.1 Candidatus Poribacteria bacterium
TGTTCCGTGTTGGCATATCGCATATAGATCTACGAAAGATATAACTCTCCACTAATTGAAGAATTTGAATTACGTCTGCTCTTCCGATACGATCATGTGCATAATCTTCGTAGACACCCAGTAAAAATGGACGGATAACTTCGACATTAAGTTCCTGTATGTCTTTTAAACATTCACGAATTTGTTGGTCTTCTTCTCGCGGGACTGCGATATCAACGTAATATTTTGAATAACAAAAAATATCCTCAACAGTTTCTTTGACCTGCTCTGAGTTCTCTATGAAAGAAGTATAATTTCTAAATTTGAGAGGGATATAATTTCTAAATTCGTCGTAAATCTTTCCAAGTGTTGGAATTTTCTCTGTCTTTAGTGTAAGATAATCCCTTATGAATCTGTCAAATGCATCCGATTTTTCTTTAAATTCTTCTCTAAAATGCTTTTCCATAGGAAACCAGTAATCGTTATAGAGCTTTGATTGGAAATCAATCTCTTGCCCCATGAGTACATAGTTGCGAATGAGATCCGCGTGTGAAAGTTTGACTCCGTCCGAATTAAGACTCTCAAAAATTAATTGCGGGTTATCCTGATTACGGGTTAGCATGATGTCCACAATATTTAACCTTTGAAGTCCACGATGTAAGATTCGAAGATTAGCACCTGCAAGTTGTTTAAGAAAAAATTGATGGTTTTTAGCCAACAAGGGTGAGTGGTCTATTGGTAGTTCTTTGTTATCCAAGAGAGCGAACATTGTTTCTTTGTCCTGTGGACGGAGAAATTGTTTATAGTGTGCTTCTCCTTTTTGGTCATAATTGAACAGTTACATATTTGAGAGTGTTTGGGGGTCTGTACCAACATCTGTCTTTTTCTTTTTGATAGTTTTGCAGAATGCGGAAAGCAGAAGGGATAGAGTCGCTAACCTCTGTTGCCCATCAACAACGAGTACTTGGCGGACTCCTCCAATGTTTTGCGGTTCTTCTGGTTCCATGTAGACGATTGATCCAAAGAAGTGGGACTGATCTTCAGAAGTTGCCCCGATGCGTAGGACATCATCCCATAGTTTTTGGCACTGTTCTTTTTTCCAACTGTACAGGCGCTGGTAGATTGGGATAACAAATTGTTTTGCCCCTTCTAAAAACTCTAAAATAGATGTATCCGTAGCTTTCATTGGTTTTCCTTCTATATGTCAAGTATGGCATTAAAATAAATTTTGCATATCTAAACTCTGATTTATGAACTACTCTCATTTAACCATTCTTAGCGAATTGCTTCCCCGGCAATTGTTGCACAACCCCCTTGAGTTCCAACATCAAAAGCACACTTGAAACCTGACCAATCGGCAGTTGTGTCATTCGAACGATCGTATCAATATGTGAGGTTGGAACTTCAATAGCCTCAAAAACTATTTTTTCGTCCGGTGTTAAATCTGGTGGAGGTGAACTCTGGACAGGGGGTTGGACATCGGCTGGAGGTGACGAAACGACGGACTTTGTCACTCTCTTCTCAATAGACGGTTCTTGTGAAGACTCGGACTCTCTCCCTGACTCAGACGATGCTGACACTGGAGGTTGGATACGGTTTAACGCGTGTTGCGGAAGTTCATTGAGGAGGTCGTCCACGGTGTTGATAAGTTTTGCACCATCGTTAATCAACCTATGGGTGCCCGTTGAAAGTTCAGAGAAAATCTCTCCGGGCACAGCAAAAACTTCCCGACCTTGCTCACCAGCAAGGCGAGCAGTAATGAGCGCGCCACTCCGATTTGACGCTTCCACGACAACGGTTCCAAGCGTCAATCCGCTAATAATACGGTTACGGCGTGGGAAGTTCCGCGGTTTCGGTTTAACGCCAATCGGGAATTCGGAAATCAACGCACCGGCTGCCTCAATTTTCTCAACAAGCGCACGATTCGCCGCAGGATAGATAAAGCTCAACCCGTTTCCCATCACGGCGACTGTTCTACCACCCGCTTCAAGTGCGCCGCGATGCGCTGACGTATCAATACCCTTCGCGAACCCACTAACAACCGTCAATCCGCGTTGTGCCAGTTGATAACTGAGTCGATAACTCACCTTTCGCCCGTAATCCTTCGCATTCCGAGAACCGACGAGCGAAACGCTCAATGAGTCTTCGGGTGTCAGTTCACCCCTAACATACAACACAAGCGGTGGTGTGTCAATTTCCTTCAAGGGCAGTGGGTATGCGTCATCATAAAGTGTTAGAATCTGACACCCATACTCATTTATCAATTCCAATTCACGTTCTATGGGATAGAGGACAGGTTTGTGAATCAACAGTTCACGCATCGCGGGCGAAAGTTCATCTATTTTCGCAAGTTCATTCGGTGTCGCTTGCAGTGCGCGCGCTGCACTGCCAAAAACATCGCGCAAGACTTGAACGGTTTTTAGTCCAACACCTTGAATCAGGTTAAAATGAATTAGACTGATTGTTTCGTTAGAAAGCATTTTCCCGCCTTGCGCGATGTATAGATGAAATTTCTTGGTGCCTTTTCCAAACGCACCTCTTGGCTATAGCAACCTATTACTCCGCCGTTGCTGCATCCGCCGTTGCTGTTTCAACTGGATCCAGAGGGAGTGCGTAATAGAGTTCAATTTCTTGAATTTTCTTGTACTCTTGTGCACTCGGTGCTCCAGTTTCGCCCCGTGTTGAACGTTTTGCTCCGGTTATGCGACGTGAATCCCAACGCCGTGGCACTTTCAGCCGAAACTTCGTTGTGACAATCGGTTCCCTCAAAGTAAACGTATACACTGTACGAAGGTTATCTTTCACCTCTTTAACGGTGACCCATTCTTCTGCCTCATTCATATACTGGACTGCGAAGAATTCCAGTTGACCTTCTTCGGCTTTAATAACAACCTGCTGTATCGTTTGGGGCTGCCGCCATTTGAGAACAGCTTCCGTGTATTTATCGGATTCCATCTGAGACGCTTCATCTTTCTCATCTTCAAGAATAGGCCCCGTCTCTCCGCGTGTGTGCATATTGTCGTCGTGGAATCTGCTATCCTCGCTTATTGCATCAAGTGCGATATTCTTACTCCTGTTAAAGGGCGGATTTGATGCAAGAATACACCCTGATAACACGACCAATCCACAGAGCATTATCGCTAATAATCCAAAACGCATGTTTGCCTCCTTGTTTCACGGAACGGTTTAGAAACCGCTCCCTATAGTCTGAAGTTGTGCTGGTAGCGTATAAACAGCCAACTTGGGTTTCATCCCTATATTACTCCAATTCGAGTAAATCATCAAGTTCTTTTTCACGCCTATCGGTGGCTTCTTCGACGGCTACCTGCTCAGAAGTTTTATAACCGTAGAGTTCAATCTCTCGGATTTTTCCAACAGCGCGTCGGCTGCCTACATTCCATCCTCTCCCAGCGGAACGGGCGCGTTCCTGACGACTCAGGAGTGCATCATCTTTCGTTCCTAAAACACGCAAGCGAATCCGATCTGTCGGGAATGGAATCAGCAGAGAAATCTTAATCGGGCTGCTTTTGACACTCTTCACGTCTTTAATGAGCTGCCAATCCGCATCAACGGCGATGCTGCCTTTATCCGCAAAAATATCAAATTCTGTCAAATTATCGGAATGCACGACGATTCGACGGATAGTCTTTTTTTCTGGTAAGGTAATCACGACCTGGGATGCAGGGTTCGCTCCGACGAATCCTTGCGATCCAGCAGGGAAGGTTGTTTCACCAATCGTATTGAGTTTGCCATCAATCATCTGAGGGCTTGTTGCCTGCGTCCCTTCCAAGAGGGAATAATTTTCGCTCCATTCCTGCTCCGAGAAGAGGGCAGCGCACCCGCTGAGAATAACAATACAACCGAGCAGTGCAAAGAGGGTAATAAATCTATACATTATCTTTCTACTCCTTTGATACAGCATTGAGGTACAAGTCCTCGCGCTGGAGCTATTTGTTATAGGTACAATAATTTCACATACAAAGCAATGGGGCATTCACAGAACATAATCTTCTTTTCAGAAAGTTATCAATTCCCGATGCCTCCAGTTAGGATACAATCTTCCAAGTCGCACCGTCGCGGGTATCTTGTATCTCAATGTTGAGTTGTTTAAGCCGATCCCGAATTTTATCCGACGTATCCCAATCTTTGCGGCTTCGGGCATCCTGTCGTATCTCCAACAGGAGGTTAATGAGATGGTCGCGTTGCTCTACGTTGTCGCCATCTGTCCGGACTTCCGTATTATAAACACCGAGTACTTGGCAGACCTCAGTCAACGCACGATAGGCTTCTGCAAAGACGAATGGAGGGGTCTCATTAGCAGCACTGAGCGATTTATTTGCTTCGCCGACCAAGGTGAAAATAGTACCAAGCGCCTGCGCCGTGTTGAAATCTGCATCCATCGCGGTGGTAAATTGCGATTTCATTGCTTGTACCGCGCCTTGAAGGGATGAAGTCCCTGTTTCTTCTTCCTCAAACTGCGTATCATACTTTTTCAGGGCCTCCAAACAATTGCGCAAACGCCTAAAGGCACCTTCGGATTTCCTCAAACTCTCGCGATTATAATCAAGGGGGTGCCGATAATGCGCCGAAATCAGAAAGTGTCGAATCACCTCAGTCGGGTAGTTGTCAAGCGCATCTCGTAGGAGGATAAAGTTCTGCTCGGATTTACCCATCCGTGTGCCATCAATTTGTAAAAAAGCGACGTGTACCCAATAACGCGCGAAAGTGCATCCAGTCGCCATTTCGCTTTGCGCGATCTCATTTTCATTGTGTGGAAATTGCAAATCTTCCCCTGCTACATGAATATCAAGGGTTTCACCAAGGTGCTTCATTGCCATTGCAGAACATTCAATATGCCATCCCGGTCTCCCCCTGCCCCAAGGGCTATCCCAAGAAGGCTCCCCGGGTTTCACGGCTTTCCACATGTCAAAATCGCGCGGATCCTCTTTCCGTTCATCAATCTCAACCCGTGCCCCTGCCAGCAAATCTTCTGGCTTCCGATGTGAAAGCTTCCCATATTCAGGGAAACGATTCACTCGATAATAGACGCTACCCTCAACAACATAAGCTAAATCCTTCTCAAGCAAGGTCTCAATTAAGGCAATCATCTCCGGGATGTGTTCTGTCGCTTTCGGATGCACATCGGCTTCAGTACCTAACCTTCTTGAATCCTCAAGGAATGCATCGCCATATTCTTGGGCAAGCTGAGTAGAGTTGATGCCGATTTCTGCTGCACGGTTGATGATTTTGTCATCAATATCTGTTAGGTTCTGAACAAGTTTAACAGTGTGTCCACGATATTCCAAGTAGCGTCGAATAATATCCGTCACCAAAAAGGTGCGGGCATTGCCTATGTGGATGTAATCGTAAACCGTCGGACCGCAACAGTAAAGCGATACTTGGTCGGGATTGAGTGGGACAAAGTCTTCCAACTGTCGGCTGAGCGAGTTATAGATTCTTATACCCATTTTTTATAGATCGGACTCCTTTTGACATTGCTCAGAAAACACCTACAACCCGAGAAAGACAGGCAACAGCGTGAGCAGCGATCGCTTTACCTTCCCCAATAACGCCTAATTCTTCGGCAGTCGTTGCTTTAACGCTTACTCGTCCAACAGCGATGTCAAGGACATGGGCAAGCAATTCCCGCATCTCCAAAATATAAGGTGCTAATTTCGGGCGTTGCGCGATAATCGTACTATCTATATTTTCGATTTGATAGTTTTGTCGTCTCACCTTTTCTACAGTCTCCCGCAGGAGAACGAGGCTGTCCACACCCTCATAACGAGCATCGGTATCAGGAAAATGTGTCCCGATATCACCGAGTGCGGCGGCCCCCAAAATCGCGTCTATGATTGCATGCGTCAAGACATCCGCATCTGAATGCCCCAACAGACCTAAATGATATGAAATCTCAACGCCGCCTAAAATCAATTTTCGATTTGAGACCAGCCGATGGATATCGTAACCAATACCTACTCGGATCTATTATATATTTATTTTATACTATTAAGTATTCTAACGCAAGTATCTATTATTTTACTCTACCCCTTTAATAGATTTAATAGATTAAGCGCAAGCTCTGATCAGGATAAATCCGAAAAATTAAAACAAAAAACGCCTACTCAAATACCCGATTCTCAAGGAGAACCGCTGCGATTTGTAAATCCACTTGCGTCGTTATTTTTAAATTCTCGTAATTTCCGCGCACTAACTTAACAGGAAAACCGAGTTGTTCAACGAGCGCAGCGTCATCGGTCGCAGTGAGTTGGCGTTGCTGTGCTATCTGATGTGCTTCTACTAAGAGGGACTTGCGAAAAACTTGAGGCGTTTGGACTGCCCAGAGTCGCTCACGCACAGGCGTTTCAAGAACGAAGCCTTCCTGATTCGCCACTTTGATTGTATCTTTCACAGGGACGGCTGCGACAGCTGCTCCGTATTCGTCTGCCGCTGCAAGACATGCGAAAATCGTCTCATCCGTCACAAATGGACGCACGCCATCGTGAACGATGACAAAATCAACACCCGCTGGAAGCGCGTGTATACCGTTTTGGACAGATTCTTGACGCGTCGCGCCACCTGCTACAAGTGGCTGCACCTTCGTAAACGAATACGGCTCTAATACCGTGGTGTAACATGCCGTGAAATCCGCTTCATCAACGATTACAAAGATTGCATCCACAGCACTATTTTGCTCAAACCGCTGAATGGTATGCGTTAAAATCGGCTTTCGCGCCAATTTTAGGTATGGCTTTTTCACCGCATGCTCCATGCGGTGCCCTTTACCAGCTGCGGGAATAAGGGTGCAAACCTGGCTCCTCATCAACGTCCATTTCATCTGCTTTGATACGGGTAAAAATCATCTGCCCCGCGCTCGTCCGTAGCATTTGTGTCACTTCAACGTTGAGCGTTTTACCAATGTACGGCTTTCCATCCTCAACAATTACCATAGTGCCGTCATCAAGATAGCCAACGCCCTGATTCGGTTCTTTACCCTCTTTAAGGAGAAAGACCTGAATCACCTCACCCGCGATAACCACCGGACGTACTGCATTTGACAACTCATTGATATTGAGAACCTTTACACTTTGCAATTCGGCGACTTTGTTCAGATTTAAATCGTTAGTTATAATCGTCGCGCCTCGCTCCTGAGCGAGATGGATCAACTTAGCATCAACTTCAGTGAGATGTGGCACATCTTCCTCGGTAATCTCAACAACAATCGCTGGATTATTTTGAAGTGCTCGGAGGATATCAAAACCTCGCCGTCCTTTATTTCGACGGAGCGAATCCGTTGAATCCGCAATACGTTGCAATTCATTTAGAACAAATCTTGGAATAACAAGTGTCCCCTCAATAAATTTCGTTTGACAAATTTCAAGAATCCTGCCATCAATAATAACACTTGTGTCTAAAATTTTGAAGTTATTTCCGCTCTGAGGTGCGTGTGCCTCTCGAGAGCCGGTAGCCTCATTCGACCTCAATAATCGGGTAAAATCCAAGGTTGTAGAGAAATAGTAACCGACCATCATTCCCAGATAACCGAAACCGAGAACAAGGACTATAGTCAGACTCCGGGATGGTTGGGAAAAAAGAGCAACGATGCCTAAAGCAACTAATAAACCCAGAGATACTCCTATTAGGCTCGCTACAATACCGCGGGTGCTGGACATGTGTAAGCAGAATTCTGCAGCTACCAAGAGAAGTGCTACGACAAGTGCTGTAAGCACAGCGAACACATCACCACCGTAAACAAGGTAGCAAAGTGCCGCGCTCGCAATTATAAAACAGAAACGGATAGCCCAAATTTTCATTTGATGTATTGTGCGTGCTTGGATAAAGGTAAAAAGTAATTCGATTTCTTGCGGATGCGATTTTCAGACACACCACAAGACCTCTTCAGCTCACGCATCTGCTCCTATATCTATAGTATAGGCACACTCTATAAGTATGCTAATTGACACTCCCACACGTAAACGAGTGGGATTCTTCCTTCGTCGCAGGATGCCCGCTTGCCATACCCACTAAAGTGTCTGACGTCCTTTCGGGTCTTACTTCTGCTCCAGAAGCGTTTAGACTCTCGGTCTGCCCGACCGCGAGATTTTAAGGAACGCCACAAAAACTATCAAGGCATTGTACAATCTTAAAGCATCTAAGAATTTACTATAATCACTTAAGTTACCGCTAACACAAAAGCGGTAATTAAATCTCAAAAACTGTATAAAGGCAATTTGTATCTGTAATTACAACAAACATTAATTGTGTCCTCATATAGTTACTCTGGTATAATTATGTAACAATTTGCATTATAAATCAAATGAAAGTTGTAAAACCGTCAATTTACTTACAGAAATCTATGATTCATACAAGTTTTTACGTTATACCAATTGGTCACGAATAAGTATCACAACAAAGCACTC
>VXZL01000518.1:0-7925 GCA_009845505.1 Candidatus Poribacteria bacterium
AACCTATACGTACACAATTTCGGCTTGCGATCATACTGTCCCTTCTTTTTTTTCTATGTATAGGTAGCGCGACCGCACGGCTTACTCAAGTCACATCAGAGAGCGGAATTACCGTTCAATTCACCTTGCCGGAACTAACTATCTCTGAGGTAGTTCGAGACAGGGTCCGCTATCAAGAGGTCCATTACGACGACAGCCGCTTTACCAATGAACCCGGTAATCCCAAAGTTCCAGTCACACGGTTGATGTTAGGTATACCGGTGTCAGTTGAAATCGAAGCAATTGATATTTCTGCGGCTCCAGCTGAGACACGTACCGGTATTCGTCTCGTGCCGGTCTCTATTTTCGATGTGCAGGAACGCAACTCACAACACGCAGCGGCACAACACTGGGTAGAAAGCGGTAGTGCCTATCAATCGACTGGAAACGCTTCCTATCCGGGATTCCCACTTGCCCGCGTCGTCCGGGAAGGTTACATTCGCAGCCAACGCGTCATTGCGGTGGCATTGTATCCTGTGCAGTATCTGCCGAGAACCCGTCAATTGCGCCTGTACTCACACCTTACGGTGAACATCCGTTTTTCCAGTAGCGGTCAGCAGTCAGCGGTCAGCAGTCGGTCAAGAGGAATTAGTGGCAGTGAAGTGGGACACAATCGCCCCACATTGATAGCCGAATCAGAAGCCTTTGAACGTGCCTTGTCCCATCAACTTCTCAATGCTGAGCAGGCGCGTAATTTCCGCGTGCCCCGTCCCGTGATGCCTGCAGCACCGGCACTCATTCCTGATGAGACTTCCGATAGTGTCCGCTTTAAATTATTCGTCGAAGAAACCGGGGTCTATACTGTAACAGCAGAAGCCCTACAGCAGGATTGGGGGATAGAGCTCGTTGGCGCAGATCCAAGGCAACTTCGACTCACGCACGAGAGTAGAAATATTCCTATCTACATTAGCGGCGCAGGCGACGGCCGTTTTGATCCAGAAGATGCCATCTTTTTCCTTGGACATAAACCGAAAAACCGCTATAGTCGTTGGAATATCTATTGGCTCACGCTTGACAATAGGCGGCGCACCTCTGCGCGGGTCCCACAGGTTACTGTCAGCCCCACAGATCCAACAGCGACACAAGTCCCTACCTTCCGCTCTAAACTAACCTTTGAAGAGAATTATCTCACGAATAACCTTGAATTTGTATACACAAACACCGTTTCTCCCGGTAATAAACATGGGTGGTTTGAAGCATTGGATTTCTGGTACTGGGATGGTATCAAAAATGGAAGCGATGTTGGCGAAATGCGCCTTGAGTTTCCGCTCTATGATGTTGCAAAAAGTTTCGACCCGCTGCACATTTCCGTCGATTTGCAAGGTGGCACACCGGTATCCCATGAAATCTTAGTCGCTATCAACGGGGTCCGAATAGAGTTTGCGAAATGGAAACAGCAGGACACGCTCACTGTCCAACGGACTTTACGGGCATGGGATACACTCAAAGATAATAGGAACGGCGAACAAAATGTCTTGTCCCTTGCCCGCGTTGACGATAACGTTGACGAAGACACAACCCGCTATCCGTATCATGTCTATCTCAACCGTTTTTCTGTTGAGTATACCCGCCTCTTCCGCGCTGTTGCTGATGAACTGTGGTTCACGTCCCCTACCCCAGATGAAACTTCACAGACGAAACCGGCAGGTGGGCGCAAACTTCAGTATGAAATTAAGGCGTTTGGCGACCCGGGTGTACATATTTTTGAGACAGATGGCAATGTGCTCACTGCTCGGATGCAAGGGGTTACGGTGGAGACGGACATAGAAAACCCTAATTCCTATAACGCGCTTTTCCAGATGCTCGACACCCGGAATGCCGAGTTTGTTGCGGTTTCTGATACTGCGTTGCGGCAGCCAGAGCGTATTGAAATCATCGGACCTACGGATTTAGCCACTGCGAATCACGGTGCCGATTATTTGGTCGTGACACATTCAAAATTCCTATCTGCAGCGGAAAGATTAGCAGCGTGGCGCGCAACGCCTGGCGGTGGCGGATATCGTACGAGGGTCGTTACAACGGATGAGATCTACAATACATTTGGCGGTGGCGCGGTCAGCCCTAAGGCAATCAAGGCGTTTCTGACCCACGCTTATCAATCTTGGGCACCACCAGCACTGTCTTACGTTGTCTTTTTTGGCGATGGAACGTTTGATTTTCGCGGTGTTGACACAGAAATTCACCTCGAACCCCCCGAACTCGATGGTTACATTCCAACACACTATATCCGAACGGATTCATTTGGTCGAACTGCCGCCGATCACTGGTACGCGACGGTTTCAGGACACGATGAATTCACCGATTTCTACATCGGGAGGCTCAGCGTTGAAACTGTCAGCCAATCGGAGACTGTTGTTGATAAAATATTGGCTTATGAACAGAGTCCACCCAGTGGAGATTGGCGTAGGAAGATTATCTCTGTCGCTGACGATGAAGTTAGCAACTCTGGAGATTTTATCTTCAAGAAGAGTCTCAACGAAATTGCGAAAGACCACACCCGTTTAGGCTATGAGACCATTGAAGTCTTTCTCGAAGATGTCATCGACGAAGTTGAGGCGCGTCCAGCCGATTATGCAAACATCTTGCCCCGCTATGTCGCGAGAGAGAGGATTATCAAGGCACTCGGAGAAGGAGCGGTCTTGGCGCAATACGCTGGCCATGGTGGTAGGACTGTCTGGACGCACGAGTCAATATTTGACAACGCAGACGTTGAGGAGGTTGAGGAGACGGCAAAGATCCCTTTCATGTTGGTGCTCAGCTGCTATAATGGCTATTTTGATAAACCGGGTGAACCCAGCATGGCGGAGAAGTTATTGCGAAAAGAGAGAGGTGGTATTATCGGTATGCTGAGTGCCACACGTCTCACTTATGGCAGTGGAAATGATGCCCTCAATCGGATTATCTTTGACATGCTTTTTAAACGGAACATCCGACAACTCGGTCCCTTGAGTTTTGATTCAAAAGTCGAACTTCTGATGACAGAGGGGACAGGGCAGATTGATGTCATGATGGAGTATACACTTTTCGGAGACCCCGCTTTACAAATTGCTATCGCTGATGGCGAGATTCTGCCTAATATTGAGACGAAAACAGTTGCGCCGGGTGACACACTCAGAGTCGCTCCCGGATACGTTCAGACTGCCACCTACGACGCATTGGGGCGGGTCAAACGCTTTGCAAGAAATACCACTTTTAATGGCACACTTACCGTAAAGGCATTATTCCCTGGAAAAACAGTCATCGCACAAGGCATCTCAGGTCCCGTTAATTACTATACCGGCGATGTAATTGTGACGAAAACCCTGAGCGTTAGCAACGGTGCCTATCCTGCGGTAACTTTCACTGTTCCACAAAACATTGCCAGCGGTGATGCGCACGTTGAGTACTACGCACAGAGTCCCACAACAATCGCTGTCGGTGGTGATGGATTTACTGTTAATATTCCAAAAATTCTTGATGTTCAGACGGAATTAGTCGGTGAGGACAAATTCCGTATCTCTGTTCAGGTTTCTGATGAAAAGGAAGCACTGACTTCAGTACTCTTGAGTTGGCGGAACCCCATAAGCCGACAGTGGGAGTATGTGACGCTTACGCCAGCACCAACACCTTTGTCAGCAGAGGGATGGTGGACAGTTCCCGAACCCCTTGATGCCCCAATAGATGGTTCCGTTATCCGATACGATATTCAAGTCACAGACGCAGATGGTAATACGGTTGAAAGTCAGGCGTTACGATATTATCCCTATGTCCATCCGAATCTTGCTGTTGTAGAGGTCGCCAGAACCGCTGTTATTCGGTACGGCTACAACACTGAAGCGCAGCAGTGGTCCCTCTCAGCAGACGTTCAGGTAGAGGGGGATGAGATACAAACGCCTGTTGAAGTCGCCTTCTTTTACGGCAATCCCGATGTTGACGACGATACGATTATTGATGATAGTGCCAATCTCCTTGGAACTGCTCGAATTCAACCCGGGGATTGGATACAACGTTCGCCGTTAGCGAATTCCGAAAATCCGCGTGGGGAAAAAGACGTTTATGAACCCGATCCGTTGAATACACTGCCAATCGCAACCGCCGCCCTTCCACTAACGGCGAACTTTCCATTTGCCGGTGGACAACACGAAAACGTTGATAGGCGCGGGCTACCTCTCGGTACACACGATATATTTGTTTATGTGGACCCAAACTTTGGTGAAACAGATCAATCCGGTAAGGTTCTCGAAAACGAGGAGGACGACAATATTGCCTATCGACAAATCTCTGTTGACATGGGTGTGATAGGCGGAACCTCTTCAAATCAGATTGCCAGTTTGGATCGGAACTGCGTTGTTACTGCACCACCGGGTGTACTTCAAAATCCAACTGTGCTTAGGGTTGCTACGCTACCAGCAGGCAGTGGTCAGCAGTCAGCAAGACAACAGACTTCGCTGACCGATGATCGCTATTCTGTCAAGCCTGTCCCACTACCTGGGAACGCTTACGGTTATGAATTGGCTATCGGAAGTCAGCAGTCAGTCGTAAACGTTTTTAATTCCGCAGGTGAGTTACCAACAGCTGACAGCCAACAGCCGACAGCCATTTCTCTGACTTCTCCAATAGCGATTGACTTCAGTTTCGGTCTTGGCGCACTCGGTACACAGCTCGCTGAAGAATTGTTAGGAAGCGCGGAGGAGGTTACTGACGTATCGGATACAGCCGCCACAATTAGCACTGCAGTGGAGGCCCGCGCACGCGAGATAGGTGTTTATCAGTGGAGTTCAACGCTCAGCAACTGGATCCGGCTTCCCTCTCAATTATTGACTGGCACTGCGGGAACGTTGCAGCGGCGGATACAGACTACCGACATCAGTGCAAAAAATATGGGCGAAGGTGAACTCCGGGACATTCGCATCCATCCAGATGGCGCGCCAACTGGAAAATACGTTCTCCTTTTCACAGGTCCTCAAACCTATCGACTACTCCGCGCCCCATTCACAGAAGGAGCGCAGACGCTTGAAGAATTAGAAGTTGTTGCACCGAGAGAACAACTTGCAGGCTTTAGTACAGACTTCCCCAATTTTAGACATGGATTTGATGTTAATGTTGAAATTGATCCCGAAGAACCTTTCAGGTTCGGCGATGTTTGGACATTTAACATCACTGCTCTTGAACAACCCTTTGATACTGACCCGGACACATCTCCACAACAAGAGCTGCGTTGGTATGCATCGGGATTCGGAGATGTGAACCGAGGCACCGGAATTGTTAGTTCCATTGAACTCCCACCGGATACTGCTATGCCAGAGGATCGGTGGATTATCCTTTTCCTCACTGACACAGAATTTCAAATTGAGGGAGAGAAAACGGGTATCCTACGGTCTCAATCCGGTGAAAATGCCCCACGCCGCGGGACAGTCGGGCAGCCGTTTTTCTACGCGCCTTACGGTTTACATTTCCAGATTACACAAAGCACGCGTTCTTTCAAACCGGGGGACAGGTTTCGGTTTGAAACCCGACCTGTAGGGACCATTAGAGCCACAACGGATCGGCTCGGAAGTGTCACACTTTTATACACCGATGATGCTGTACCACCGGACATACAGTTGACGATTGGGAATCAGCAACATTTTGTCCCAGGAGATGCGACGGACGCTGAACCTCTCATCGGAGCGACCCTAACGGATCCAAGTGGCATCGACTATCTCACCCGTTCATTTTTGTTGGAGCTTGGCAGCGGGCTCTCGTATGAACCGATCAATCCCGAAGCCTATCAGTTAACCTACCATCCCGGCTCGAATCAGCTTGTTTTAACATATCTGTCTCCTGAACTCGAACCGCGGGAGTATGAGATTCGACTCACAGCCAGCGATGTACACGGAAACACTGACACAGAGAGCATTACATTCCGAGTTCACGATACTTTGCAGTTGCTATCGTTTCTGAACTATCCGAATCCGTTCCCGCGTAAAACGACGCTTACCTGCGAACTAACAGCACCTGCTGACTCGTTTGTTGTGAAAATCTACACACTGAGCGGACGACTTATCCGTGAACTTTCGATACCGGCGACCCCTGGGTTCCTTATGGTGGAGTGGGATGGTAGGGATGCTGATGGTATTGAGGTAGCGAACGGCGTTTACTACGCAAAACTCCAAATTAAGCGAGAGGGTGAAAAAGACATCACCGAAATACTTAAAATGATGAAACTTCGTTGAGAATAGTTGTCAGTTAAGAGTCTATATGAAACATTGTAAGAAAAGTATCTTCTACTATATTACGTCTGTAATTATGTTCTGCATCGGACTTGCATCCGCGGACGCGAAATACACGGCTGATTTCTTGACGCTGGGTGTCGGTGCCCGCGTGCTTGGAATGGGGGGTGCAGGCACTGCGTTGAGTGCTGACGCTTACGCCCCGTACTGGAATTCCGCTGCATTGGGACAACTTACCCGATACGAGGTCAGTTTTATGCATTCCACACTCAACGGGGAAGATGCCTACGATTTCGTCAGTTACATACACCCTCTTAAAGACCGAGGCGCAATCGGTGTAAGCTGGCTGCGTGTCGGTGTTGACGACATTCTGATCACTGGTTTGCCAGTTGCCAGCCGTCCTATCGGAGCGACGAACCGACCTGAAGTTATAGGCACTTTCAACAATACGGATAACGCTTTCCTCTTTGCCTCGGGATGGCGACTTCCGTCTCTCTACGGTATGAATCTTCGGGTCGGCGGCACGCTCAAACTGCTCTACATGAGCGGCTATCGGAGCACGAACGCCATTGGTGGTGGTGCGGACATCGGTTTCATTGCGACGACAAACCCAGAAAAGCCGCATCAACTGACGCTTGGTCTACAAGCGAGCGATGCCTTTCAGACGAAGCTTTATTGGAACACACCGCCGCCGTCAGCAGATCAGACCTCCCATACTGAAACGATACCGCCCCATCTCAAAATTGGCATTGCAACAACACATAGGCTTAGCGTTTTCCGAAGTGTGCTGATTCTTGCCTTAGATACCTACATCAAAGACGGTGTTGAACTGCACGCAGGTGCGGAATGGACGCTTTTCGACCTGCTCGCCTTACGGATTGGACTTGCGGAACGGAACGGAAGTCTTGAGAGTGTCCGCCAATTAACAGCGGGTGCAGGATTGAACCTCCGATTCGTCACAGGTGCTGGGGCGGGATTGGACTATGCGTTTGCAAACCACCCCGCATTAGGGGGCAGCCATCGTATGTCTCTCAGGATACGGTTTTAGGTGGGGCTTTTGATTGTCTGAAGCAGGATTTAGATTGCTGGATTATTTTATACAGAACGCTCTTTTGTAGCATAGGCTGTTAGCCTGTGCCCCCAACGGCTTCACTTTTCGTATATTGTGAAAAGGGAAAAGTTATGTTTAAGTATTTTCTATCCACTTTAGTTTTGAGTGTTGTAATGATCTGTAATGCTTATGCACATGGCGGTGGGCTCGAAGCCGATGGTTGACACAACGACAACATTAATGGCGGTCGCCATTGCCATAAAAACGTCAATCCTGATCCGGTTGAAGATAATCCCGTTGAAGATAATCCCGCTGAAGATAATTCACAACCTGTAGTTCCTCAATTAGATCTACGCTCATATTTATGTCACAAGGTTAAAGTTATTGATGTTTATGATGGAGATACAATCACCATAGATATAAACAAAAGACATGTTAGAATTAGACTGGCAGGAATAGATGCTCCCGAATTAAACGCCAAAATGGAAAGAGAAAGAAACGCGGCGATAGAAGGCCGGGATCATTTAGAAAGGCTTATATTGGACAAAGAGGTTATCGTGTTGTTTGAAGAAAGTGATACGACACTTGATGGTATACATCGCGGTAATTTTGGGCGGCCAATCGCTTACATATTTATATTGGAC
>VXZL01000518.1:7935-8314 GCA_009845505.1 Candidatus Poribacteria bacterium
CTCTACCAAAGGTGAAAACTTTTGTTAATCAAAATATGATAGATAACGGCAAAGCGATAAGGTCTAAATACAAAATAGATTTTCCTGTGCTATTCACCAAAGATTTTGATTTGTCGGATATACCCGTAAGTGCTTGGCTGAGTGTAAATGCAACAAAGCGAGCAACGACAACTTGGGCAGAATTAAAAAGGTGATAGACCTCGCCTTACAGGATATTGTGAAATCCAATTTAAATGTGAGTTTGAAAATAAACTTGTAGGTCGGGTAGAGCGGTAAATACACACGAAAAACCTTATCATTTGGACAAATATGTTGTTTTTCAAGGCGTTTTCTACCTAAATAGTGGTAGCGAAACCCGACATCCTACCTTTATCAAACT
>VXZL01000507.1 GCA_009845505.1 Candidatus Poribacteria bacterium
TTTTGACACTGGCTTTGCCCTCTGTTTTAGATAGCAGCTAACCTCTAAGGGCGTTTTTTTATATCCATCCGTGCGTTCTATCCGGGACAATATATCAAAATGTGTTATTACACATATAACTTGCCGCTCGAAAAGATTTGTTTAGGACTTAGGCATTTCCTCTTAAGGTCCCCCCGATAAAGGGATTTAGGGGGTTATAAAGTACCGAATAACGACTTTTTGCATAAAACAAGTCCCTTTTCTGCTCAATTTGCGTAAGTCCCGTTGTTTTTTAATCGCACACATAGTATAATTGGGAGTAGTATTAAGTAGTAGTTCTTTCCAGACTTTGAGGGTTCTACCTTGATAGATATAAATTCCAATATGTGTAATGATGTAAGATCTGCTAAACCTTTTCGGAGCAATTAATGCTGTCTTCAAAGCAGTAAGCACAGTAACTTGTACATGCTATGCTGTTAAGGAGGTGTTTCTTATGATAGAAACACTTGAAACATTAGCAAAAAGGTTAATACGATTAGAAAAAGTGGTTGCAGAGGTGCCACTGCGACTCTCCGAGACCGTTGATATATCGAAGTCTGTGGATATGAGGAAGCGAAAAACAGAGGATAAGCAGTCCGAGGCGCAAGCCCTTAAAAAAATGCGTGAACATCTCGGAATTGCCCATATAGAACTCATGCCGCTTGAAGAACTTCGCAAGAGCATGGCACGCCACGGCATTCGCGCGGAAGATAACGAGTTTAGCCGTGGAATTATTGAGGAACGTGAGAAATATCGGTAAATCTCAGCCATGGCGATTCTGGGGGTACACTATCATGGCATTTAGCGATTTCAAAAGAATCTCCGAAGTCCAAGAGAAATTCAGAATCAGATATGCGACAAACGACTTTCTTAAGGTTGAATCTGCAAGCCCTTCAATAGAATTTTTGCAAGAATTTGAGTTCACCATGGAAAATGTCAACGTTTTTTCCTCTGAGGCCTCACGCTGTGAAGCGATTATCTTTCCTATTTTAAGAGAGACATACAAAGCGTATGCCGATACTTACGCGCTCTGGATAAGGGAACCCATCATCTACGATGAAACGCTGAACGGCACACCGGATTACCTCGTCGCTACAAAGTCCGAATTAGGCATGACTGTTATCGGAGTGCCTCTCGTAATTCTGGTTGAGGCGAAGAAGAATGATTTTGAACAAGGTTGGGGACAATGTCTGGCAGAATTAGTAGCGGCACAAAAAATAAACGATGATCCGGATGCTCCCGTGTACGGCATTGTCAGCGATGGAGAACGGTGGCAATTTGGAAAACTTGTCGGCGATACCTTCACCCAAAACAGAACGAGCTTTAGCATCGATAATTTGCCAACACTCTTTGGGGCAATTAATACCGTTTTTAAAGCAGCAAGTGAGGCATCTGTTGGACAAAGTTAAGGCACCAACTGCACCTTAATGGAGTCCGACCCCTCCTGAACCATCTCAAACCCTGTGAGATAGTCCTCCAACGGCAGCTGATGCGTTACCATAAGACTCACATCAATCAGACCACGGTGGATATAATCAATCGCCAACGGATACGTGTATGGACCCAGATGCGAACCGTGGATATTCAGCTCTTTTGTATCCCCAATGATAGTCCAGTCCACCGTCACCGGTTCCCGCATAACGCTGAATTCCACAAACGTGCCTGCCTTTCGGATCATGTGCAATCCCTGTTCAACCGCTTTCGGATGTCCCGTCGCTTCAATATAGACATCACACCCATAGCCTTCCGTTAAATCTAACACCGTTTGCACGGCATCCGTTTCCGATGGGTTAATCCCGATATCCGCGCCCAATTTTTTGGCAACCGCTAACCGATTTGGCATCAGGTCAACAGCAATAAGTACCCCTGGATTTTTCAACTTCGCCGCGCCAATCATACCCAGTCCGAGTGTGCCTGCACCCGCAACCACAACAACATCCCCGAACTCGATGTTCCCACGTTGCACGGCGTGAATAGAGCAGGCGAGCGGTTCAATCACCGCTGCATTCGCCGTCGGAATGTCAGAAGGCACCTTGTAAACAAGCGAACGCGCAGGGAACTTCATATAGTCCGCCATACCGCCGTTGACAACGGGTTGAAATCCGTAGATGTTATGGACTTGGCAGAGCCAATACTTCCCCGTTCGGCAGTAACGGCACTCCCAACACGGCACAATCTGCTCAGCGATAGCAGTATCGCCTATCTGAAGACCATACTTCTCACCCGCGCCTTCACCGAGTTCCACAACCTCACCGATGAATTCGTGTCCAGCGATAACGGGTGCCTCTACATAAGGTTTTCGGTGTTCGTCGCCCCAGAAAAGCGGCGCGCCTGTCCAGCACTTGATGTCGCTTGCGCAGACCCCACAGGCGTTCACTTTAATAACGACTTCACCGAGACCCGCCTCCGGCATCGGGACCTCTTCAAGACGGTAATCCCACGGTTCGCGACACATAATCGCGCGCATCGTTTTCGACATTCAAACACTCCTTATCGAATTCAGTCATCAGTTGTTCGTGCGGCGGTTGTCAATGTTTATAGTGCCACAAAATCTCTTTGCTGACTGCTGAGAGTGCAGCGACCTGACCGCTGATGGCTATTAGCAATGTAAGATATGATAAGCGGCGATGCCCAATGAGACGTGGACGTTCAGCGATGCCCCCGCCCCATACATCGGTAGGAAGATGACCCTATCGCAAACAGCAAGCGTCCGCTGCGTTACACCGTGGTCCTCGTGTCCGACGATAAGACAGACTTTATCAGGATAGTCCACCGCATCGTAGCGGATGGATTGCGCCGTAATCTCCAAAGCGAAACTCGTGTAACCCTCGGCTTTAAGGGATACAATGGCATCCGCTGCCTGCTCCACATACCGCCATTTCACACGTCGATGTTTGCCCCGCGCGACTTTACGAACAAGTGGATGCGGCGGTCGCGCACTGATACCCGTCAGGATGAGTTCTTTTACACGGCACGCATCGGCTATCCGAAATGCAGAACCGACATTAATCGGATCTTGTACGTCTTGGAGAATAAAAACCAGTTCTCTCTCTGGCGGTCTCACCTGCTTCAGAAAGTCTTTAAGCGGTTTGCGGCGAAGTTGTTTCATGTAAACTTTAAGCCGCTCTGGTCTGTATCAGCCGTCGTCTCGCGCTCGCACGTGCCAATCCAACATCCAATGTGATATGGCGGTAATTGCTAATACCGAGATTGATGGCGTGTGCGGTTTCAAGATTGAAGCCCCACTCAATCCATTCCGGCATATCCATCTCTGGAATATTACCCGCAACGATAACCTTCATGATACTAATGCCTTTCCCAAGGTTGTACGCACGTTGGATATATTCCAGATGCCGATCAAAGGGACCGCCTTCCAACATCCGACCCTCTTTATTCGCTGTTGTCAGAATAACTTCAAGTTCGGGGTGGTCAATTACGGCATCCATAACGGGACCCGTGTAGATATGCGTCGAACAGCCAATGACTCGGATTTTACCAGCAGCTTTTGCCTCTCGAAACGCATCCAGTGCCCCTTCCCGCGATATCAAGTCTTCAGGCGAGGCGATACCGTGTAAGAGTAAAACGTCCAAGTAATCCGTTTGCATTTCCTGAAGGGAACGCTCAATGCTCACGTTAGCACCTTCATAATCTTTCGCGCCGGTCTTCGTTTGAATGACGACTTCTCCCCTGTTAATTTGGCGGACCGCCTCGC
The DNA here is from genome assembly GCA_009845505.1 of Candidatus Poribacteria bacterium. GTDB lineage: Bacteria > Poribacteria > WGA-4E > WGA-4E > WGA-3G > WGA-3G. The sequence goes on from VXZL01000507.1 coordinate 3,731, forward strand.
CGAGGTGCGGTTGACTCCCGTAACCTTCAGCCGTATCCCAGAAGGTAATTCCTTCGTCCAGCGCCTTCAACATCAGTTTGCCACCGGCTTCATAATTTTCACACGTGTTATTAAGATGCCCTGCACCAAAGCAGAGACGTGAGATCTCCAAACCCGTTTCTCCATAAGCTAAATATTCCATTGTGTCCTCCACGTCCAAACGTAATCCAAGAAAGTCCGACTATGATTCTATGAACTGGTTGAAATCTCTTTTGATATACTTTAACCGAATTCTACTCAGAAATGCAACCTTTTTTCTTGGCAATAAATCAATTTGCAGGTATTATAACGTGAGTTTGATCAAGGCTCTGGACGTAGGTTGGGTTGAATAGGATTGAAAAAAACGCTCGTATGCGCCACGAAAATTTCTCCACCCAAGCCACCTGAACGCTACAAACCCCGAATGAAACCCAACAAAACGTACGCTCCGCTGAAAGCCGACTGCTGACGGCTGATTGCTATAAAAACATGAAATTCAAAGGACAAACCCTTTTCAATACTACCCCTGTCGAAATCATCCTTGCCGACGCACGCGTTCAGGAGATCCGTGAAATTTCCTCCACTGACAGTCCAACTTATGTCGCACCGGCATTAATAGACATTCAGGTGAACGGCTTTGCTGGTTTTGACCTCAATACCGCTACCGTTACATCGGGAGACGTGCGCGCGATGGTGCGCGCGCTCTGGAAAGTCGGTACCGGGTTCTTATGTCCAACGGTTGTGACCGGCTCTTTCGATCGGATCTATAATTCACTACATGCTATTATAGAAGCGTCTAAGGCAGACGCGTTGGTTGCCCACGCAATGCTCGGTATCCATCTTGAGGGACCCTATATCTCTGCAGAAGATGGACCGCGCGGGGCACACCCACTGGAACACGTCAGAGACCCGGATTGGGACGAATTTCAGCGATGGCAGGACATCGCCGAGGGGAAAATCACCATCGTGACCCTCGCTCCTGAAAAAAAGGGTGCTATTCCGTTCATCGAAAAACTGGTTGCAGACGGGATTGTGGTCGCGTTAGGGCATACAAACGCCGCCGCAAGCGACATCCACGCAGCAATCGACGCCGGTGCGAGACTCTCCACGCACCTCGGCAACGGTGCACACGCATTAATCCGACGGCACCCGAACTACATCTGGAAGCAACTCGGTGCCGATGAGCTCTGGGCAAGCCTTATCGTCGATGGACACCACCTGCCCGCTTCCGTCGCCAAGTCGATGATGCGGGCGAAGACCCTCAACCGATGCGTCCTCGTCAGCGACGCGGTGGCTCTGGCAGGCATGAAACCCGGTATCTACGAGTTCGCAGAGAAATCTGTAGAATTGACCGCCGACCGATGTGTCCGCTTGGTCGGCACAGAATATCTCGCCGGTTCTGCCATCGAATTGGCACGCGGTATTGAAAACAGCGTCCGATTCGCAGGTATCTCGCTTGAAGAAGCCGTCTCACTCGCCACGCTACAACCCATGCGTCTATTGGACGCGAAGGCACACGTAGAAGCAACCTCGAACCTAATTCTCTTTGAATGGGATGAATCGCAGTGTGAAATCAACCTAATAGCGACAATCGTCAACAACGAATTGGTTTACCACACGGAGAGGCAGTGATGTCACAGAGGTCGGTTCGTTATAATAGCACTTGTATAAAAAGAGTCTGGATTGTAGGAAGCCTTTCCATCTTCTGTTTTGTAGTATCACTTGCAGCGCAGCAAACCAACGACGAACAGGCAAACCATTACACCCGTGGAATGCGCGCAATTCAGTTAGGGCTTTACGATGAAGCAATTGATGCCTTTCAGCAGGTCTTGAAACTAAATCCACGAAACGCTGAAGCGTACTGTGAACTCGGTGCGGTTTACACCTTCAAAGAAAAGACCGACGATGCATTAGCAGCCTATCTCCGTGCCTTGGAATTGCTCGCATCCTCACAGACACACGGCGTTGCACACGTCTGTCTGGCGCGAATTTACCATTCGCAAGGCAGGTTCGCAGATGCTGAAAACCACGGGCAACACGCCACCGTCATGCTACCGAAAAACGCTGAAGCCTTTTTTCGTCTCGCTGATACATACCTACAACGCGGGAAATTGGACTTAGCACGACAGGCGTATCAACAGGCACTGACACTCGATGCTGACCTTGCCCCCGTCTATCAAGGCTTAGGGAAAGTCGCATTCCTCCAGAACAGGTTGACGGAAGCCGTGCAGCACTACCAGAAAGCCCTCACCCTCGCACCCTATCACGCCGAAACCCACTACAACCTCGCGCTCGTCCATCGACGTTTAGGACAGCGTTCCGTACGAGGGATTTCTAACCCTGATGCCTTACAGCACATAGCAGAAGCAAAAAACCTGATGGCCTCCTTTCAAGAGGTAAAAGCCTACAACGAACAGACGAATCGATACCGCAGACACTTGTTGGAGGAACCGACTGCCTTAGAACCACGTCTCAAGTTGGCAGCGGCCCACTTTGAGATTGGAAACCATCAAGAAGCGATACGTGCTTATCAAACCGCAACGGCGTTACATCCAGATGTCCCCGCGCTCTACCACAATCTCGGTGGGATTTACATGCAGACAGGACAGTTTCCAGAAGCCGTCGAGGCGTTTCAACGACTTATTCAACTTGATGACACCGACGCTGAGGCGTACCTTAACCTCGGTTGGCTCCATGCGCGTCTCCGTCAATTCGCCGATGCGCAGACCTATCTACAAACCGCAATTCAGAAAGATAGGACGCTGACACCCGCCTATTACGGACTCGCGGAAGTCTATGTGCAACAACATCAGTTCGGCGAGGCAATCGCTGTTTATCGGCAGTTAGCAGAAGCAAACCCGAATGATGCCACACCGTGGGTGCGGTTAGGCGTGCTACACCTTAAACAACAACAGATTTCGGACGCGATCACTGCCTTTACACACGCTATTGCTGTTGATGAAAACTCGGCAGACGCACATAACAACCTCGCGTGGCTATACGCAACACAGGGGAAAGAACTCAGGCGCGCCGTTGAACTGGCAGAACGTGCTGTTGTATTAGACGCGAATGCCGCCCGTCTGGATACCCTCGCCTTCGCATACTACCGCTACGGTGCGTATCCTGAAGCAGAACAGGTTATCCTACGCGCAATTGACTTGGCACCGGACAACGCCGCCTACAAAACCCGTCTGAACGAAATTCGGCAGGCAATGAAGGATTCCAATAAACAATGATAGTCTCCCCTATAAGCCCTGATAAAATTCTATTACTTCTCTCTTCTATCGTCGTCTGTGCAATTCTCGGTACATCGACAGGGTACGCTGTTACCTTTGTTGAAGTGGCTGTGGAGTCAGGAATTGACTTCAAGCACACAGACGGTGAGAGCGGCAAACGCCTCTTTAACGAACAATACGGATCGGGTGGAGGCTTCTTTGACTACGACAATGATGGCTATCTCGACATCTACCTTATCAATGCCCGTCCGCAGGGAGAACAGGCGGACGCTTCGCTGCCCACCAACGTTCTCTACCACAACAACGGCGACGGTTCATTTACAGATGTCACCCATCTCGCAGGCGTTGGAGACACCGGCTACGGGGTCGGCGCAACAACTGGCGATTACGATAACGACGGCGACCTGGATCTCTACTTGACCAACTTCGGAGCCAACGTTCTATATCAGAACAACGGCGACGGCACTTTCACCGACGTTGCTGGAGCTGCAGGCGTTGCAGATACGGGGTGGGGAGCGAGTTGTGCATTCGCCGATTTTGATAACGACGGATTCCTTGAACTCTACGTGACCAATTATGCAAACTACACCCTCGACGCACACAAAACGTGTTATCGACACGATGTCCCCGTCTATTGCGGTCCCAGTTCTTATCCACCCCAGCCAGACGTATTTTATCACAATAACGGAAACGGGACTTTTACGGATTTAACCCAACAAAGCGGACTGATAAGTGCTCCCGCAGCACACGGTCTCGGTGTCGCCGTTGGAGACGCTGATAACGACGGCGACCTCGACATCTACGTCGCCAACGATCAGGATTTCAACTTCCTCTTTGAAAACCGCGGCGATGGCACTTTTGAAGAAATTGGACTCCTCTCGGGCGTGAGTTGCAGCGATATGGGGAAAGCAGAGGCAGGCATGGGGGTCGCCTTCGCAGATTACAATAACGACGGCAAGTTGGATCTCACCGTCAGCAACTTTCAGAACGAGACAAATACCGTCTATCGCAATGAAGGTGGGAACTTCTTCGTTGATACCACGATTATCGCTGGCATCGCTGAACACACACACCGCTACCTCGGTTGGGGCATCGGTTTTCTCGACTACGACAACGACGGCTACAAAGACATCTTCGTCGCAAACGGACATACAATGGACAACATCGCCGAGGTCGATCGTTCTACAACCACACCACAGCAGAATCTACTCTTTCGGAATTTAGGGAACAGGCAATTTGAGGACATCACGGCACAACTCGGAGAAGGGTTCGCACTGCATAAAACAAGCCGCGCCGCTGCTTTTGGGGATTACGAC
>VXZL01000689.1 GCA_009845505.1 Candidatus Poribacteria bacterium
CATCAAAGGAACCCTGATAAGCACTGCTTTACAATCACTTTTGAGAAATATCAGGCAATTTTCAAAAGTTGCTGTAAAAAACTATTTAGAGAGTCACCGTCCGTTTGATTCCTTTTGTGTCCAGTCCTTCCCATATCATGACTGAATACAAAAATGGACGCGGAGAGGATTTTGTCTTCATGGATAAACGCATCTAATTCCACCTTTATGAATTCAAGAAACTTTGCTCTTATCTCTCCGCTAATGTCAACTGTAAAATGCTGTACAATCCATAGCGAATTTTCTGAATAGGATGACCAGGCTCGTTGTAAATGCCGTTTATACTTATCGAGAGTTATAGATAATCCATCGAATCCGCCATAAGATCGTAATTCCAAATTTTCCATTGCTTCATTTAGCAATTGCCTGAGTTCCTGCTTTCTTTCCTCAGTCATTTCATTATTTTCCTTCAATTCGCTATTTAGTTTGAATCTCCATAAAACGCCTTATTCAACACCTTATCTGCCTCACTGACATTAAACGTCTCATCCCCAATTTCAGATAGCAGGCACAAACTAAAGTTTGTGCTACAAATACAAAACTCACATTTTTTATTCCATATAAAATGCCCTATTCAATGCTTTATCCGCTTCGCTGACTGCAAACGTCTCATCCTTAATTTCAGAGAGATGGACGTAGAGCTGGTTCTTATCCAGCAATTCTGCAAGCAGTTGTTTCTGTTTCTCAACGTCGTTAATAGCGATAAAGTGTTCCTCGGCTTCCTCTGGTTTGTGAGGTTTGACATACCAATTCAGAACGGAATCTTTTGACATATATCGCCAGATACTCAGGAGTGCTTCGCTTGATTCTGCCGACTGGATTCGCTCCATGAAAACTTCGTTGTATTTCATCAGTTCGCAATAGATCAAATTACCGCCGCCCTGCCATTTGACGGATTCGGAGATGCCGCTCTGCTCGCCGGCGATCACTTTATTTAGGCGTTCAACAGGGAGAGTTTCGGCATAATCCATTTGCTCAATACCGATGTATTGCCGCCCCATTTTGTGGGCGACAGCGGCAGTTGTGCCTGAGCCCAAATGGAAATCTAAAACAATATCTCCTGCTTTTGTTATGTATTCGATAATGCGTTGCATCAGTAGTTCATTCTTCGGATACGAAAATGCTTTTTGTCCAAAGAGTTCTACAATTTCATCTGTACCTTTGCTATTCATCATGCTTTCTAGCAATTCGTCCATGACTTGGTTAAGAAAGTCTGATGAGACAGAAGCCTTATCGTAATCACTCCCTTTTCTCTCAATTTCTTCGGATTTGAAAACGCGCAATGCAGGCTGTCTTATGTTGAGGAAATCATAATCGCCAGGAAAAACGATTTTTCCCAGTTTATAGTACTCATGAAATGAATCTCTGGGAAAGCCCCAGCAGCGATTAGGATTCACTGGAAATTCTTGTCCATTTTTCGGATTTACCAACGTGAAGTCGCAATTGGGACGTTCATGAATTGTAGCCTGAACTGTGATGTCGCTTAATCTCCATTCATCATCAGGAAAGTCGGGAGACGTATGATATTTTCTTTGAACTGTCCGCTGGAAGATATTGGCTGCTTTGTTTGAGTACATCAGCATCCAGTCAAAGTCCTGAGACAAATTGTAAGGTACATTACTTCTTCCGCTTCGTGTTTTTCTCGGGACAGTCGCGATAAAATTGTCTCTCCCGAATATACCGTCACCCACGAGTTTTAAATAGTGCATTTCCTGATCGTCAATGTGAATCAGAATGACCCCATTATCCTTCAAAAGCGTCTGCGCAACCTCCAACCGATTTCTCATGAATGTGAGCCATGTCGAATGGTTAAAACTATCGTTATAACCAAATGAATCATTTCCTGTGTTATAAGGCGGGTCAATGTAAATGAGTTTTACTTTACCGTGGAACTGTTCTTTGAGGGAGTGGAGTGCGATGAGATTATTGCCTTTGATGATGAGGTTTTCTCGAATCGTGCCGTTCTCGTCACGTTGGATGTCTGTTACATCTTGCTCACCGTTAGCAGTGTGGCGTTTCCAGTTGGTGAGGACTTTTGGATCAAACATGCGGTTAATTTCGTCGGGTGCAAGGATTTCGTTGAAGAAAATCTCTTTGCGTTTTTCTTCTTCCCGCGTTTGGCCACCCTCCAAGACGCAATCCTTATAGGGCCAAACAAGTGCAACTTCGCCGCGTTCAGAGAGAAATTTCCCATCAATGTTCAAACCGATTTTGTTGCGAAACTGCGTATAAGAGTCGGCAAAGAAGTTTTTGTCGGTGATATAATCAACGAAGATATTATAATTGAAAATCCAACGTCCCTCGATTGCTGTGAAGAATTTGGCTTCAATCTCCTTATCGGTGAGAAGAAGCGTGATGAGTTCGGGATCGAGTTTCCAAGCGTGGTCTCTGACGTTTGCGCGGTGTAACACACCGGCTTCGTCCACAAAGTTGGGATTGGATTCAAGGAGTGTAATCAGTTTTTTGTCAAAATTTTCTTTTGACATAGGGACGTGTCCTTTCTTTGTCAAGATGCACTCAGACTGCACAAACTAAAGTTTGTGCTACGATCTCACAAACTTCCGATAGAATGTCCGCAGCGTGTTGTAAATAAAACGGATCAACTGCCGTATCAAGTACCACAAAAAGATCACTAAACAAAATGTAAGATATAAGATAGAGATATATACTATTCCGACACAAAGAATTTTGAGGGCGACTATGAAAAAATATAGTAGTGTGCTTTTTTCTATTGATTCAAGGGACACAGTGAAGACAAGGATAAACCCAAAACAGGCGACTATTAGTAAGAACAGGATTAAGAAAAATTTATCACCGGAAAAGGATTCCTTTTTTTCCACTTTATGCTGCCCTCTTTAAATCGATATCTAAATCGGAAACTGGTGATTGCCAGCGGTTAGCCCACCGTCAATAACAAAGACGGCTCCTGTTGCAAAATCGGCTTCATCGGAGGCGAGGAAGAGCGCAGCGTTGGCGATGTCAATGGGTTGCCCAACTCTCCCTAACGGATACCACGGCGTGATTTCGTCTAAGATTTGCGGGTTGCGTTCAATCATCGGCTCCCACACTTCGGTCTGAATTGTCCCGGGACAGATACAGTTGATACGGATGTTGTCTGGACCGTGCGCGACTGCCATAGAGCGGGTTAGTGCGATAACGCCGCCTTTCGCAGCAGAATAGGCGTGAATTGCCTGTAAACCGATAAGTCCGTTGACTGAGGCGATGTTGACAATGCTACCCTCTCCACCTTTTTGCATGACAGGAATGACGGCGTTGGAACAGTGGCTGGTGCCTCGGAGGGCGACTGCCAAATTTGCTTCCCAGTTGTTGTTGAGGACATCGGCTGTGGAACAGATGGCGTTGTTCACAAGGATGTCAACTGCACTGTAAGCATCAAGAGTCTCAGCAACGAGTCTTTCTGCATGAGTAGCATCAGAGACATCGGCGTTGATAAATAGTGCCTCGCCGCCTGCATCGGTTATGGTAGAAACGGTTGACGCTCCAGTGGCATCGTTTATATCATTAACGACGACTTTAGCTCTCTCTTGGGCAAATCGGAGAGCGACTGCTCTGCCGATACCGCGCCCAGCTCCTGTGACAATGGCTGTTTTGTTATTCAATCGCATTTTTCTCGTGTATCCTAATGCTGCAGTGTCTGTGAGATGAAAAGCTTGGTGCGTTCGTGCTGTGGGTTATCAAAGAAATCTGCGGGTGCTGCCTCTTCAACGATTAATCCCTCATCGAAAAAGAGGACGCGGTCAGCGACTTCACGGGCAAAACCCATCTCATGGGTAACAACAAGCATCGTCATACCAGAGTGCGCTAACTCACGCATTACATCAAGGACTTCCGTAATCATTTCTGGGTCAAGTGCACTCGTCGGTTCGTCAAATAGCATAATCTTGGGTTCCATGGCTAAGGCTCTTGCGATTGCGACGCGCTGTTGTTGTCCACCCGAAATTTCTGCGGGGTACTTGTCCGCTTGGTCTGCAATATCCACACGTTCTAAGAGTGCCAAAGCTTGCGATTCTGCTTCGCTTTTCGGTATCTTTCTGACTCGGATGGGACCTAATGTTATATTCTGCAGATTTGTCAGGTGCGGAAACAGGTTGAATTGCTGAAAGACCATTCCGACTTCCCGGCGGATGAGATCGATATTCCGGAGGTCATTGGTGAGTTCAATTCCATCAACAACAATTTTGCCGCGTTGATGTTCCTCAAGTCGGTTCAGCGTCCTGATGAACGTGGACTTCCCTGAACCGGAGGGACCACAGATCACGGCTCGCTCGCCTTTTTGGAACGAGGTCGTAACGCCTTTGAGGACATGGAAATCGTCAAACCATTTGTGTACATCCTCGCATACAATAATAGGGTCGTTTGTTGCGTTTTCAAGAGTAGCCATTTTTTTAAATCCGTTGTGGTATCGGGGTTCAAACCCCACCTACAGTGTATTGCAGAAAATCGGGCGGGGCAACCCCGCCCCTACTACAAGTTTTTTCCAACACCGAGTGCTTCTTCAACTTTTTGGCTGACATACGACATTGAATAACTAAAAACAAAATAGATGACGGCAACGAAGATATATACCTCGGCTTGCAATCCGAGCCAATCTGGGTTTGCGATAACGCTTTTCGCAATGCCCAAGAGATCGAGTAACCCGACGATGGTAACGAGCGATGTATCTTTGAAGAGTGCTATGAATTGCCCAACAATCGCGGGTATCACAGAACGAAGTGCTTGTGGCAAAACGATAAACAGCATCGTCAGCGGATAGTTGAGTCCAACGGCTTGTGCGGCTTCATATTGTCCCCTCGGAATCGCTTGAAGTCCGCCCCGGACGTTCTCCGCCATGTAAGCCGCAGAGAAAAGTGTTATCCCAAGCATCGCTCGCAGGACTTTATCAAGGCGGATATTGTCAGGCATAAAAATCGGGATCACGACCTGCGCCATAAACAAGATTGTGATTAAGGGTACGCCACGGACTATCTCAATATAGGCGGTTGAAACCCATTTGACAACGGGTAAAGAGCTCCGTCTTCCGAGTGCAAGTAGGACACCGAGCGGAAAACAGAAACAGATACCGACAGCAGCGAGAATCAGCGTCAGCAGCAGTCCACCCCAATTTGTTGTGAGGACAACATTCTCGCCGAAACCGTGTAGCATTATGAGGGTCCACGGAAAAGAGAATAACCATCCAATGAGGACCCAGCGGCGGATTTTTGGAAATAAGCTTTGACTACGGCTCCCAAGAAATAGAAAGACTGCGAGCAGGACGACCGCGCCGAGTATCCATCCACGCGTCGCCCAACCAAAGGTTGGTATACCCATCGATAGAAGTGCGATTATGACCCCAACGCCTCCGATGCCGACAGCAAACCTGAGTGTTAATCCGCCCCAAATTCCGCCGCTTAACCCTGCTAAGGCACACACCGTATAAAGGACAATCCAAACGCGCCAGACTTGGGCTATAGGATAGGCACCGATCGCAAAAAGTTGCAGATTCGCCGGAATAACGCCCCATTTTGCGTCCGTGAATGCCCACACCAAAATGCCCTTCAAAAGGAGGTATACACAACCCAGAGCGACAAGGGTTAAGAGCGTGTTGTACCATGTGCTAAAGAGATTTTCTTTTAGCCACGCCGAAACACCTATTGTACGCTTGGGAGGTCTAATTTCTTCCATAAGTTCTACTTCAGTCTCTATAGACATTATCCAGTACGGTTAGATTAAATAAATATTTCGGTAGTGTCCGGTGCGGTTAGAATGCACGTCGCATGAATCAGAATCAGAATCAACGGTATGAATGCCGCATGGCATTCCCCGGGTATTCATGCCTTATGGGCATTCCCCGGGTATTCATGCCTTATGGGCATTCACCGGGTATGAAGCCCGTGTGGGCTTCAGAATCAACGGTATTCATGCCGTGTGGCATGAACCGGGGGCGGGTACGCCGCAAAACCGCACCTACCGAGAGAGGGCATATTTAGGTTTTCAATTATCGTCTAACACGGTTAATCCAGCGATTGTACCAATTCATAGCCGCCGATGTCGTCAAGCTCATAATCAAATAACTTACCATAATCATCGCAAACACAGGTATGGATTGCCCTGTTTGGAGCATCATCGTGTTCCCAATGCTGAAGACATCTGGAAAACCGATAGCAATCGCTAAACTCGAGTTTTTGGTGAGGTTGAGATACTGACTTGTGAGGGGCGGCACGATAATCGGGACAGCTTGCGGTAGAACAACTAACTGCAGGGTTTGTGCTTCACTTAGTCCGACGGCTTTCGCAGCCTCGCGCTGCCCTTTCACGACGGCTTGTATGCCACTTCTCACCACTTCAGCGATGAACGCCCCCGTATAAACAGAAAGCCCGATTAAAAGTGCGGAGAATTCAGGGGATAAACTGATGCCACCAACGAAGTTAAAACCTCTCAAAACAGGCGGGTCGAGTCTGAACGGCTTTTCTGGTGTCAGAAGCCATCCGAGTAATGCGATGATTAGGAAAGCAGGTAGTGCCCACTTGGCACGAAACCCAGGAAGTTCAAGTTGGCGAAGTTGTCTCGCACATAGTACATAGAGAATTGCAGCTACGATAAGACCTGCAAGCAGATAGACACTCCATACCTTGAAACCCGAAGTCGGTTCAGGTGAAGGGAGGTAGACCCCGCGCTGGTTAATGAAAACATCTCCAAAGAGTGAAATACTGTCTCGAACTCTCGGCAGTTGAAGGATGACGGCAGTGTACCAGAACAGTATCTGGAGTAGCAGCGGAACGTTTCGGAAACATTCGACGTAGACAGCAGCGACAGTTCGGATGAGCCAATTGCTCGAAAGGCGAGCGATACCAACAATGAGTCCGAGAATTGTTGCACACACAATCCCTATGAGACTCACTTTTAGGGTGTTCACCACTCCCACCCAAAACGCCTTAAGATAGGTATCTGAAGGGTCGTACTCAATCCCTTCAGAAATATCAAACCCGGCTTCGTTCTTCAGAAATTCGAGATTGAGCGTTAACCCAAGGTTGTTCAATCCCCTAAGCATATTCATGTAGAGGATACCCGCTAAGAGAAGAACACCAATGAGAAAAAGGACTTGGAGTAGCACGCGCAGGACGCGAACATCTCGCCAGAAAGGAATTGTCGTAGAATTTAGTGCCATTTTTTAATAGTCGTCAGTCGTCAGTCGTCAGCAGTCAGTGGCTCATCGTGGTAGTTGTCAACACTTTCACCTGCCACAACGCTCTTTGACTGTCAATTGGCTGCTGACAACCGATAGTCATTGAAACATTTACCTCAGTCTGCCGTATAGTGGTGTTTCCGCTATCGGAACGGCATGGCGTAGAGGAGTCCACCTTGCGTCCACGGTTTATTGACCCCGCGGGGTAGACCGAGTGGTGTGAGGTTGCGTTCAAAGATCTCACCGTAGTTGCCGACAGCAGAAACGACTTGATGCGCCCAATCTTTCGACAAACCGAGTTTTTCTCCGATATCGCCGGTTTTGCCTAAGAACCGTTGGATTTCGGGGTTCTGGGTTTCAAAGGTACTGGCGTTGGCTTGTGTAATGCCGTGTTCTTCAGCGAAAAAGGTGGCGTAAACCGTCCAACTCACGACATCGTTCCACTTATTATCACCATGGACGGTAACAGGTCCGAGGGGTTCCTTTGAGATGGTCGCCTCAAGTATAATATGCGCCTCTGGATCTTTGAGCACTTGGCGACGTGCGACCAACTGCGATTTATCAGAGGTTACCACGTCACACCGTCCCTGTTCGTAACTGTTGTAGAGCGTATCAATTTCTTCAAAAACAACAGGATTGAAATCGACACCCAAAGCCCGCATTGTGTCCGTTAAATTTAGCTCGGTGGTGCTACCCGCCGTTACACCGATACTTGCGCCTGCCAATTCCTCTAAGGAGGTGATACCGAGTTCTTTCGGCAGCATAAATCCCTGTCCATCATAAAAGGTTGGGGGCGCGAAATCGGCACCGACTTGGGTGTCGCGCGTAAGCGTCCACGTTGTATTTCGGATGAGGACATCTATCTCGCCTGTCTGTAAGGCGGGAAAACGCTCGGGTGCTTTCAGTGGAACAAATTCTACCTTGCTCGGATCACCGAGTACAGCAGCAGCAATCGCTCTCCCATAGTCTACATCAAAGCCGGTCCACTCACCATTTTCATTGAGGAATCCAAAGCCAGGCAGGCTACCGTGTACCCCACATATGAGTCGTCCTCTGTTTTTATC
>VXZL01000475.1 GCA_009845505.1 Candidatus Poribacteria bacterium
CTTTAACTAAGGAAGAGCTATATCACCGAAAGAAATTTGAAGGGAAAAGATTGTCTAGTGCTTTCAAATTTATAACTTACCCTTTTGAAAAAATATTTGATGCCATTTTTTCCAAAAACTCGCCTCATGCTTTGCTTGTAGAGGCTCATGTTGATCAAATCTTGAGGTCCGTTGATGAGTTTAAAGCTGGTTTGAAGGAAAGGGAAGAACCTGATGATAATATTTCTGACATATACGAAAATCTTGACTACTCTCTGCGACACATCAAGGCATACTTTCATAAGAAAGAAGAGACTCACCTCCACAACAACAAAGATGTCTACATCTTTGCTTACTTTGCCCGACGGCAAGTAAGAGAATTGGAGTATATTGCCCGAGAAAAGGATGATGAGTATAGCGGAAAATATATCTCACGAGGAGGACTCAGTTGAATCAGGAAAATGATCATAATGTCTCTCAAATGAGAGAAAGGTATTTGTGGGGAGCGGATGCCGAATCACGCCTGAAAGAGGGTATTCAAAAGATTGAAACGGATCTGAAAGAAGATATCCAGAGAGTTGAGGCGGATCTAAAAGACAGGATTCAGAAAGTCGAAGCAGATCTGAAAGAAGATATTCAGAAGATTGAGGAAAACTTCATGAATGCTATTCAAGAAGTTAAGGAGAACCATAAGCGGTTAGTATCTCGCATATTGTGGGTGGGAGGTCTCATTTTTGCAGGTGCGGTGACAATAGTTGCTGCTCTAATTAGCAAAGGTTAGCAAGGGAAAATCGATTATCGCATCCATTTGGGGCTAATGATGTGCCAACCGATGCTATTCCAATTGGAAGAAGGCGGGACATCATCAAAAGACCCAAGCATAGGTAAAAACCTATTAGGCTTTGGATTATAGCCTATTTTTGGGCGAGGAGTTTATTTCCTCGCCTATATTTTTTCTGTCAACCTACTGCATCGGTGAAAAAGGTGCAGGTAGCAGGAGTTTGCTCTCTTGTGTAATCGGTCTTACCGAACCCTTGGGAGGCCAGACACCCTTCTCCCGTGTCTCTGCTCGGATCCGAGCGCGCGCTTCAAAACTCTTGTATGCCCATACATGGATGAAATTGTTAGTGCCACCGTATTCCGAATACCAACAGCCTGCGAGCGATGAAAACTTTAGACGTTCGGGAATCGCCGCGCTCCATGCCTCTAAAACCTGGGGCATGCCCTCTGGGGGATAGGTATACAAACGCATTTCATAGATGGGTCCGATGTCTCTGTCGCCCAAAGGCTCCATAAAAGGTGCCGGTAGAAAAATCTCGGATACCATTGAGACGATCAGATCACTGGTATCGGGAGGCCAGATTGGATTCGGTCCGGCTTCCGCAGCGCGTCGGATTTCTGCTCGCTGTTCGAGACTCTCGTAGGGCCATACGGCAACCATCTGATTCAAGGGTCCGACTTCGGTGTACCAGTGGGCACCGAGCTTCGATAATTCTTGGCGTGCGGGTAGTTTTTCGCTGAAGCGGTCCCAGTATTCGTTGAGTTGACCGAGTTTCAAGTTGTAGGTTCTTATTTCGTAGATCATGCTATTCCTCCGGCGTTATTCGGTTTGAGGCATTCTTGTTAAATTGTGTGGATGATACCTCAAAATACGACCCGTGTCAAGTGTGTTTAGGAGAAAGGCTAACCGCTAACTCCTAAGGACACTATATTTTTCTTGACGGCGACTTCTATCCGTGTATAATGAAGGAGAATTTAGCGAAGTCTTTGGAAGGAACCGAAATGCCGAATCCAGGTCCCAATCTGCTATATATCCACTCCGACCAGCACAACCCTTATGTAACAGGTTGTTACGGCGATCCGCTGGTGCAAACCCCTAACCTTGACAGTCTTGCCGCTGAAGGGGTCGTACTTGAGAATGTCTATTGCCCTTCTCCCATCTGCGTCCCCTCCCGGATGTCAATGCTCAGTGGACGATATCCCTACGAAAACGCCGTGTGGATGAACAGCCATATCCTCGATTCCGGGATTCCGACTTTTGCACACGCCATGGGGGCAGTAGGGTATCAACCCGTGCTTATCGGACGGATGCACTCGCTCGGACCCGATCAACTCCACGGATATGCTGAACGTCTCGTTGGCGACCACGGTCCGAACTATCACGGTGGCCGCGGTGTGGATCACGGTGAACTCTCTGGAACAGCGGGACCGGCACGCGTGAGTCTCAAAAAATCAGGGGCAGGACAGAGCGCGTATCAGGTTCACGACGAGGATGTAACCGCTGCGACAGTTGACTATCTCAATCGGCTCGGTGTCCAGAAACGGGCAGGGCTTTTGGATACACCCTTCTCCATTTCCGTCGGGTTCATGTTGCCACATCAACCTTTCGTGGCGCGTCAAGAGGACTATCAATTATACGAAGGACGGATGACGATGCCCGAAAATCCTGAGCCTTTTTCAGAGGCGTTGCATCCGCACTTCCGACGGTGGCGTGAGCAGTGTGGGATTGTTGAGGTCTCCGACCCCGAGATTCTCCGCGCACGCACGGCGTATTGGGCATTGGTCACACGGATGGACGTGATGATTGGACAAATCTTGACCGCACTCCGAGAAAACGGGTTAGACGAAAACACGCTGATTCTCTATAGTTCGGATCATGGTGAACAGGTCGGCGAGCATGGGCTTTGGTGGAAGCAGACGTTCTATGAGCATTCCGTGAAAGTTCCCGCGATTTTGTCGTGGCGCGGCACTTTACCGGAAGGCGTGCGTTGTGATCGGATCATCAGTGCACTGGACTTAAATGCGACAATGCTCGATGCGCTTGAGGCACCGACGCTGCCCCATTCTCGTGGACGGAGCGTCTTGCCGCTTCTTCGAGAGGAAGACCCACAGTGGGAGGACATCGCCTTCTCCGAATACTGCACCGATGACGGTTGCTATCATCGGATGGTTAGAGATGCGGATTGGAAACTGAACTACTATCACCGACAACCGGCGCAGCTTTTCAATCTGAAGGAAGACCCGAACGAGTTGCGCGATCGCGCAGCCGACCCAACATGCCGAGACATCTTGGCCCAATTGACCGAGAAGGTTTTGGACGGTTGGGATCCAGATCAAGTCGCAGCACAGATGACAGCAAAACGCGCAGACACGCAACTTCTCGGTAGGTGGGGACGGCATACACAACCCTCAGACCAATACCGTTGGAATCTGCTACCAGAGATGGATTATTTGGATTGAGCTGATTTTAGAATTAATCGATACGGTGTAAACCGGCGAGGTTGGGAAACCTCGCCTACCCATGTGAGGGAAAGAGGAGAAACAACATGGCAAACAGTCCAATACGCAAGGGTAAACCTTTTAGTGAAGAAAAGACAAAAGAGATTGCTGAGCAATTCTTCCGTGATGGGTTCGTTTATATTCCGGGTGTGCTGACTGAAGGAGAGGTTACCGCCCTCCGAGAGAAGACTGATGAATTCTTCGCCGATCCGCAACTCGCAGAGAAAACGAATCCGCACCTTGCGGATGTCAGATATATCCAGATGGGTGCGCATGCGGATTCTCAGGAGCCGATGCCCTTCATTTTACGGAACACAATTGAACTGGATTCGATCTTCCGAGATATGCTTCTCCGTGAACCAATTCTCAGCTTGGCGGAAGCGATTGTCGGTGAGAACTGCAAGTTTTGTGGGCAAAATGTTCTACGGAACCTTCCTGGACTCTCAATTGATCGCTGGCACGTTGACGGTTCAGTGCATTTCCCCGTCACCGAAGAGATGCCGCGCCACGATCCACGGCTACGGATGCCCGTGATGTGGTTCACCGTCCAGATGGCGTTGAACGATATTGATACAATCGAGGAGGGACCGACGCAATACGTCCGTGGCAGCCATCACTCCGGTAGGCATCCCAACAATCAGGAAAACCCCGAATTTGAGGGAAACAAACCTGTCTCTATCTTCTGTAAGGCAGGCGACATCTATCTGCAGGATCCGCAGTGCTGGCACCGGGGTGCTCCGAACCTTTCCGATAAGACGCGCTACATTTTGCAATCGCAGTATGCAGCGTATTGGGCGTATTGGCGATTCAATCTTTGCAACGAGGTTCCAGTTCCCGAAGATGCACTCGAAAATGCCAGCGATCGGCTGCTGCGTCTCTTAGGACGCCCGCGTCCGAGTGATGTGAATTAAAAAGAACGAGGAAAAAGCAGATGTCTGAAACACCACTTCATTTTAAAACAATTACCGAGATTGCGGAAGCGATTGCTTCTAAGCAGGTATCGCCTGTAGATGTTACAACGGCGATGTTAGCGCGCATAGAACAACTCGACGGTCAACTGATGAGCTACGCCACAGTGATGTCTGAGCATGCGATGGCTGCGGCACAGAAGGCAGAACAGGAGATTCACGCAGGCACTTATCGGGGTCCCCTTCACGGTGTTCCAATTGCCGTGAAAGACCTCTGCTTCACGAAAGGTGTCCGCACAATGGGCGCAGCAAAAGTTCTCGCCGATCACGTTCCTACGTTTGACGGCACAGTCGTTGCTAAACTGGAAGCGGCGGGTGCAGTGCTGCTCGGCAAACTCAATTTGACCGAAGGGGCGATGGGTGGTTACAACCCTGAATTTGACATCCCCAAGAATCCTTGGAATCCAGAACGGTGGACGGGTTCTTCGTCGAGTGGTTCCGGTGTTGCAACGGCAGCGGGATTGTGTTTCGGTTCGCTTGGGAGCGATACAGGCGGGTCAATCCGCTTTCCTTCGGCATCGTGTGGGGTCGTCGGTATAAAACCGACGTGGGGTAGGGTCAGCCGCTACGGTGTACTCGCGCTTGCGGAATCGATGGATCACGTCGGCCCGATGACGCGAAGCACCGCTGATGCAGGGCTTATGCTTGCGGCGATCGCAGGCTTTGACCCGAATGATCCGACTTCTCTGCCGAATCCAGTGCCTAATATGCTGGAGGGGATTGGACAAGACCTTCAAGGTATTCGGGTCGGGTTCGACGACCATTATGCCACGAACGATATTGATACGGAACTCGCCGAAGCCGTGCGTGCGGGTGTGGAAGTCCTCGCCGATCAAGGGGCAACAATTGTTGAGGTGCAATTGCCGGATGTGGAGGCATACACCTCAGTGTGGTCAACGTTGTGTTCTGCCGAGGCGATATTAGCGCACGCAGCGACCTATCCATCACAACGGGATGCCTACGGTCCTTGGTTCCGAGGATGGTTGGATATGGGAGCGAAGGTAACGGGTGCCGATTATGCGAAAGCAAACAATCTGAGAGCCGCTTGTACAGGACATCTTAGACGGGTCTTTGAGGAGATTGACGTATTGGTATGCCCGTCAATGTCTGCGCCGCCACACCGCGTCTCACCAAAGATGTTATACGGTGCTTCTGGCATCCGTGATCCGAAGTTCTATCGATTTACCGTGCCGTACGACTACAACGGCGCACCGACGCTATCCGTGCCGTGCGGCTTGAATAGCGAAGGACTACCGTTGAGCATTCAGTTCGTCGGCAAACACTTGACAGAGCCGTTACTGTGTCGGGTTGGACACGCTTATGAGCGCGCTACGTCGTGGCACAACCTCCATCCAGATGTCTAAGTGCTACTTCTGTGGTAGGTGATACCCCTCTTTCAGCGTTTGGATGCTGTAGAGACAGTTCTCCGCCGTTATGTAAAGCACCTTACTGGTCTCGCCCCGTCCGAATGCGACGTTGGTTGGTTTATCCGGCGTTTTGACGTACGCCAGTTCCTCTCCCTCGGGTGTGTAGACACGGACTCCGGGTCGGGTCTCATCACGTACCGCTACGAATAGATTCCCCTCAGCATCAACAACCATACCGTCTGGACCGTCTTGTGGGGCATAGTCAACGAGAACTTTTCGGAAAGTGGCGGTACCTTCCGGTGAGAGATCATAAGCGAGGAGTGCCATCCGTCCGTTACGCAGTGGCACCTCATCAGGGAAACTTCCCATCGCGCCGTTGTCATGACTGATGACATAGAGGGTTTTTTGATCAGGCGAAACAGCGACACCGTTCGGTTTGCCGGCATCCGTAACAACAAGATGCACAGAACCATCCGGATCAATCCGATAAACGCCAAAGATGGGTTGTTCAACAGGCTCATTCCCGGCATACCGGGGGTCGGTAAAATAGATACGTCCCTGCTCGTCAATCGACAAATCGTTCGGTGAGTTAAAGGGTTTCCCGTTATAGAGACCGGCGATGATTTCGCTCTTACCTGTCGTCATATCCGTCCGCGTAATCCTGCGTCCCCCGAAATCCGCACCTTCAGCGACGACCAAACGTCCCTGTGCATCAAATTTCGTCCCATTGGACATTCCACTTGGAGAACGGAAAACCGTGGTTTCTCCAGTCTCTGGATTGTGTTTCCAGATATTTCCGGCTTGCATACCTGTCTGATCTGTGAAAGTGATGTCGCTGAAATAGACCGTCCCGTCTGGTGCGACGGAGACACCTTCCGTGAAATGCGCACCGTTGAACAGTTCTTTAAGCGCCGCACCGGGCGCGAAGATACTATCGTGTCCTGCAGTATTTCCGATTAACGCGGGTGCTAACGCCAAACCTGCAGCAACGGCATAAGTAAGGGGTTGTGATACATTCATCGGCTTATTTCGCTCCTTCCAATTCGTTTCTTGAATGGCAAGATTTTAACATACGTTGCGAAGGGTGTCAACCCATTGGGTGGGGACCGTGGGTTGTTATCCCTTGACGCGCATGCGCGTAAACGGCGTCTTGAATCTCAAGGATCCGCACGGCATCAGCAACCGTGGGTTCAAAGGTACTCCCATCCCGAATTGCATCAAACGCGCTCCCCATTATTCCCTGTATCCGCGCACCGTGTGAGATGTCTTCACTGAATTGGACCCCTTCCGTTGTATGAACTTCAATCAGCGGTTCGCCACTGCGACCGTACTGCTCAAATACTGATGCTTTCGTTCCAACAAACCGGAAGAAATGATCGCCACCGCGCGTACCAGACGGATACGTATAACCACATTCAACGATTCCTGTGATGCCGTCCTCCGTTCGCAGCACGCCAATACCGCTATCCTCTACGCCACGACTGTGCATAGCATTGGACATCACCACGCCTACAACACTGATTTCACGATCACCGACAAACTGAAGGAATGTATCAATACCGTGCGCCGCCTCAACAGCCCAGCATCCACCGCCTGATATACTCGGATCGTTGTGCCAAGCGGATGGGGTCGGATCGTAGCGGGATGGGGGACCGTTGTTCAGTCTGCTATTATACAACACAAGTTCTCCGAGACTTCCATCAGCGACCATCTCTTGGACGACACTCACAATTCGACTTGCCCGATTCGGTAGCACAAGCGCGCTGAAAACACCGTGCTTTTCGGATGCCTCAGCAGCAGGACGCAATCGGTCGGCACAGTCAGCAAAGGGCTTGTCTAAGAGGTAGGGGATACGCCGATCCACGCAGGCTTGAACGTGTGCTGGCATTTCAATATGTTTTCCAGCGACGAGTACCGCATCGGGTTTGCTGGCATCAAGGCATGCAGCCGCTGTCTCAAAGCCGAGACACTGAAAATCATCTATCAACTGTTGCCGGGGAGCAGGTTCACCGTCCATGACTCCGACAATCTCATGTCCGAGTTCGTGTGCCGTGCGCGCCATGCTCCGTCCGTGATGACTGTAGGAAAGAACAACCAGTCTCATATTTTATCTCCTTGTTATTCGCTGTCAGCAGTCAGCGATCAGGTCGGATTTTTTCAAAAATCCTCTCAGCGGTCAGTCAAAAGACTTTCTTTGGAAAGTTACCGATAACTGAAAGCATTCCGAAGGAATGCGCCCTGACAGCCGATAGCCGAGAGTGGAGCGTAGCGGAAGGTCCTGACCGCTGACGGCTATCTATAAAACGAATACATCGCCGTTCCCGTAACGAGTCGGATCAGCACCCATACACCACCGACCATGAATTCGCCGAGAATTAAACCGAGGAAAAGTGGGTACGCTTTGCGATAGAGCCGAATCCCGCCGACTTTCAGCAATAACGTTTTGATACTCCAACTGATAAAAATGGAAAACCAGAGTCTACCAATTGTCGATTTCTCACCAGCGACCATATAACCGGCAGGATGGAAGGGCCAGAACGGAAATATCGTCCGTAGCCACCAGAAGAAACCGGTAAAGAACGCACCGACCCCGATAAAAACCACGGCAGGCACATCGGTGTCGACCGGGTGGGAAATCCAACTTTGCAGAAGATTGTTGCCCCCCGTCCCGAGA
>VXZL01000239.1 GCA_009845505.1 Candidatus Poribacteria bacterium
CAAAGAAGATATAAATCTAACCAACGAGTTGGGACATGGCATACTGAATGGGGTACCTTCAAGCAAAACCTACCTCACCAGAAAACCCCCTTTATAAAACGGAATTGGGGACATGTGCGGCATTCGTTATGCTCTTACCCCGGTAAACTTAAACCGGCTATTGCCCACCATTTGGTACAAACATTTGTTCCAGAAGATGGACGAGTTTTAGATCCATTCGCGGGTGCTGGTACAATTCCATTCGAGGCAACACTGGCTGGCAAACACGCCTACGGTTTTGAGATAAGCCCTGCCGCTTTTGCGATCGCCAGTGCAAAGGTTCAAGCACCTACAGAACAAGATTGTACAACGGTTATTGAAACAGTGGAAGATTTCATCGGCTGCCATTCAACTACAGACGCAGAAATCACTGAAGCGAAACGTTTCGGGTTCAATGGGAAAGTAACGGAATACTATGAGTCCCAAACTTTGGCGGAAGTTCTCTTGGCACGACGCTATTTTCAAATTCATCCACCAGAAACACCTGAGGAATGGTTTGTATTTGCCTCGTTGCTCCATATTTTGCACGGTAATCGTCCGTATGCCCTTAGCCGCCGCTCTCATCCACTTACGCCTTATAAACCCACTGGACCTTATGAATATCGTTCCCTAATCAATCAACTACGGGCAAAAGTTCAGCGAGGGTTGGCTGAAGATTTGCCTACGAATTTTCGGCAGGGAAAGATACTTTTCCAAGATGCAACGAATTGGTGGCCTAGAGAAGTAGAGCAATTAGATGCCGTTATTACGTCCCCGCCGTTCTTCGATAGCACCCGATTCTATTCCGCGAATTGGTTAAGATTATGGTTCTCTGGCTGGTCCGCTGATAATTTCAAAACAGGACCATCAGTTTTTGTTGATGAGAAACAGAAAAGTAGTTTTGATGTATATATTCCGATTCTTCGCCAAGCGAAAGAACGTCTTAAATCTAATGGTGTGGTTGTCTTGCATCTGGGCAAAAGTGCTAAGTGCAATATGGCGGCTCATTTACGAGAACTTGGTAAGAGGTGGTTTCGGTCAATAGACCTTTTTGACGAAAGCGTTGCCCATTGTGAATCTCACGGTATTCGCGACAAAGGAACAGTTACATCTCATCAGTATCTTGTTCTGTATTAAAATCCACCTCCTGATGAATTACTTGCTGGTACTCCTGATTGGCTTGACGTACCCAAGCAGGCGAAATAATTGTCGAATGCTGAAAAAAATCAAAATTTTCATACTGTAAAATCCGATTACGTAGTTTGATAATTTCTGACCTATAAGGCGCATATTTTGTTAAAAGTTGATCTACTTGTTCAGAGATACTAAGGCGTTTAATTGCTTCAGGATTATAATGCGGTTGCCCAGCAAGCGTTTCATACTGAACGCCTGTGAGGACAGCAAGGTTCCTTAATTCGCTATCTGAGTAATATGCTGAAGGCCACTTGTCTGACTTCTCGCTGTTATGCTCTCTGCATAATAGTGTTGCATTTTCAGTTGTCAGGGGCCACAAAAAAACGGCAGGAAGGGTATGATCAAGTGGACGTTCTTTAGTACCAACTCCTTGTAGGTCTTTCCCGCATTTAAAACAACGATAACTAAAACGTTTGTAGATATTTTCGCTTTCAATTTTTCGGCTTCCAGAGAGATCCAAATACATTCGCCGTTTTTGGGCAGCTTCACGGTGTTGATCTGTCAACCGAGTTTTATTTTTAATGGCGTTGTAAACTGCTTTGCATAATTTGCATTCGCTCTGACGGCCAGACCTTCGAGCACTATGTCGGTCAAATAAATCAAGCGATTTAATCGTATTACAGATGATACAATACTTATATTCCCGCGCTTCCTCAATATAATCATCGTGCAGAATCGTAAATGTCCCTTCTTCAATAATGGAGTGGTCTCTCTGGTCTTCCAGTTTGTACGCATAGAATTGAGTTTCGTCGCCTGATAACATAACTATTTCACAAGTCGGGCAGGTAATTTCAAAATCATCGCCAATTTCGTCTTTACGAACGAAGATAAATTCAAGACATTCGCTATTTAAACACTGGAACCCTTTGAAAACCACGTCTCCCATGCCGCGAACATGCTCTGCACGAATCTGATTCGTTTTAACGACCTTTGTATACGGTTTGCGTCTCGGCATATTTACCCTCGCAATAGTTCCGGTCAGTTAAAATGATATAGGACTTACGCAAAATTGCGTTAGAACACCAATTCTGATATGATTAGACACCGATTCCCACAGAATTCGGCACCGTTGCAAACCGAACTTATCATTCTTTTCGTGCGCAAGTCTTAAAGTAGAAACTATCGACGAGATTTTAGTCTGCCCCATACGACACTAATTTTGCCAGTTGGGTCCACGGCTTGTGTCGTTGCGAAGCGGTTTGAGATGAATAGGAAGAAATAGCGGGTAGGATTGAAACACCTTCACTCCTCCCGCTACTGAAATCCGAAATCTACTACAAATTAGGCGTTTGCTACATAAAGTTCATTGACTCGCGTCCAATTGATGACGTTTCCCCATGCTTCAACGTAGTCTGGACGTAGGTTTTGATACTTTAGATAGTATGCATGTTCCCAGACATCGAGACCGAGCAGGGGAACGTGCCCTTGCATGATCGGACTGTCCTGATTCGCAGTGGAGTAGATCTCCAAGCCGTTATCCCCAAGGACGAGCCATGCCCAACCCGAACCGAAACGTGTGGTCGCAGCTGTGACAAACTGCTCTTTTGCAGCTTCAAGCGAGCCGAAGGTTGAGGTGATAGCTGCTACGATTTCTCCACCGGGTTCGCCACCGTTGGGGCTCATAGTAGACCAAAAGAGCGAATGATTGGCGTGCCCACCGCCATTGTTGATGACAGCTTGGCGTTTATCCTCAGGCACCTGATCAAGATTGGCGAGCAATTCGTTAACATCCATATCGGCGACAGCCCCGAGTCCTTCTAGGGCAGCGTTGAGGTTGTTAACGTAACCTTGATGGTGTTTGCCGTGATGGATTTCCATGGTTTGTGCGTCAATGTGAGGCTCCAAAGCATCGTGAGCATAAGGGAGCACTGGTAATGTGTGTGCCATTTAAAAAATAGCCTCCTAATAGTGTTTTTTGATATTCAAGCAAAGTGCTTAACAATCGGGGAAAGTATAACAGATTTATCGGAAGTGTGCAAGTTTTTTCTGAAGGGCGCGATTTCAAACTCCACCAGTCGGGAAACAATAGGCAGAGATTAGTCGTTTGACTGACTATCTTCAGAGACTGCACCGACACGGCAAATCCGTTTATAGGCACAATAACTACAAGGTTGCGTTTTGTTGCGCGGGGTCAATGGTTGATCACCATGTTCCTCAAAATCCACAAATCCGTATTCATCAGTTTCCACAACGCCGTCTTCCTCGGGCGGTGAAAAGGTTTCGACGCGAGTGATGAGTGGGAAGTTGCCGTCGCTTATTTCGTTAACATATTGTCCAAGATAACCATTCACGCGGGTGATTACCCTATCAAATTCCTCGTCGGATAACATCTGCTGTGTTCTTCGGGATAACACGTATGTCTCTCCTCTGGCAGATTCCTTTCCAATACCGAGTTGAATTTTGCAGTCGTTCAACCTGACTTTATGATACAAGCCTGCTGCCGATTCGTATCCATTCCCTAGTAGTTGCCTCACAATTTCAAGATAGATAGGCAATTGGAGAGCTCGTCCCTCAAGAATATCTTTGATTCCAGGTGTTAAACTTCCGGTTTTATAATCAATAACATTAAAAACACCTTCTCCTATATCAATACGGTCAATTTTGGCATTGAGAGGCACATCACCGATACAGATAGGTTCGACCCGGCTAAGGACTGAATCGGTTATGCCTTTCCGACGGCCAACGCTGACCTCAAAATAGCGCGGGGCAGTGGTTACATCGCATTGTCGTTCCACTGCAAGCCATTGGTTCAACCTAACTTTTAAGAGTGTTTTGTCTACCTCCCGAAATAGATCTTCGGATGTAGGATCCCCGATCCCCTTATCTATGACATCAGATAACTGCCGTTTTGCTGCTTCAAAGCCTGCTTCGTCACACTGACTAATAGCCGGTTGTTCTCGACGCTGGTCATAGAATTCAGCGAGAATGTTGTGAGCTAACTCGCCCATTTCCAAGGCAGATAAGCCTTCAGTTTCTTCTTCATCTTCGCTACCGAGTTTTAAAACTTCAGATGCAAGATACTGAAATGGACATTTAGCGTAAGTTTCCAAATCTGTGATGGAATAGGTCCACTGTCTCCGTTTTCTTAAACGATCTCCGCTTTGGGTAGAAAGCGAACCTGCTGTCAACACCCCTTCATAATCCAAAAGGTCATGTATCTCCTCTCGACTTTTTTCGACTTCAACAACATGCTTTATTAGGGGGCGCATGTGTTCTAAACGCTTGGGGAATATCCCATCAAGGGGCGTATCTGCTGCCCATACGTGCTTGCCGTAGGTGCTGAGGAAACTGGGGATACTGCCTTGCATGGAATCATCGACTTCTTCAACCTCCTTAATCTTAGCAACTGCCTTCAATTGCTCAAGGAATGGTGAAGGGATGAGTTCGGCTTCACGCTCACGTTGTGGGACAAGGAGATATAATCGCTTTTGAAAAGATTTGAGGACCCCATAGAACATAAACCGATTATTGTACAGATGCTCTTCTTCAGTCCGATACGGGTGACTTGGAAGCAGTGGGTCCGGACTATAATTCTCTGGAAAATTGCCCTCTACAAAATCACATAAAAAGACCGTGTTAAACTCCAAACTTCTCAGTTCACTGAGTCGAGTAATTTTGACGGTTTCTGCCTTTGTTATTACTCTGTTTTGATAGCTTGTGTGCTTTGCAATGTGATGGAGTTTCTGGATATAATTACCAAGGAAATCAGACCCAACGCCTTCCGACATTAAAACGCTGCAGAGGTTCTTAACAATCCTATTGAATTGGCGATATGCCTCAACTTCGGCTTCAACAACTTCCGGGCTTCTTCCGAACATCGGGTTTAGAATACGCTGGAGGACCTCTCCCTTTTTGAGTAAGTGATCAACATACTCCTGAAACTTACTTGGGTGAAACCGGTGTGTGTCGGATACAGGCTTTACCGTAGAAAAGTAAGTATCGTTTAGTGGCGTACGATCTGACGAAAGGCGAGAAAAGATTGATTTGGCAACCTCTGACTTTGTCAGCGGCGTGCTTTCCCTAAGCGAATAGGGGATCCCATAAGCAGGGAAAATCTCAGCGATACGGTCTTGGTACAACCCTATATTGTAGCAGGCAACGCAGACCTCACTCAACTTGCAGTCGTCGTCTGAGACGTGTTTTTGGATACGGCGTGCAATTTCCTCAACCTCTTCGGAGCGGTCAGCGGGTTTCAGGACTGTAATCTGAGGTGGGTCATCAGCATTATGGTTCAGATGCGTGGACGTAGCATCGGCACGAAAGAGGTTCTCGGCGAAATGCGGATGTTGATCGGTATCGCGTTCATAGTTCGGATCAATGTAGGCACTTGCGGTCCTAAATTGCGAGACGAGATCGGTGATGTTTTTATATAAACCCTCATTTCCTTCAAGCCAGTCGGTACGGAACCACATTTCTATCTGGGGTATCTTGGCAATGTGAGTCAAGATTTTGATGTCGGCTTTAGAAAGGGCGGTAAATCCTTCAACAACAACAAGATTGATGCTTGGAAATGCCCCGATCATAAGTGAATCAAAGTTGTTAGCGTTAGCAAGGTGCAGACGCTTGCCTTGTTCATCTATCCAACGGTCTCCGAGTTTGGTTTCATAATCGTTACAGATGCGAAAGAAGTCATCTTCGGTTGGATTTTGTGATTCGCCATCTCCAATATTTAGCGCGTTCTCTCCATATTCCTTAAGGCGGTTAATTGTGTCTGCGATGAGAGAGAGCGTGCTGTCCGGCACAGGAATGTTTTGGCTGGGTCGGAAGGTATCATAACGGTGGGAATTAGGGTTGACCGATTGAGGATTTGCTATTTCATGCAGCCAGAGGTTTTGGACTCCTTGGGAGATGTTCAGTCTTGCTGGACGGACTTGGTTATATAGCCTTTGAATGAAATTTCCGAGTGTATAGACCCGCAAGTTGGCAACCGCTTGGTTGGGATGATAACCAACCAATTCGCGTTGGCGATGCAAACGTGCGGAATCGGTCGGCACAACAACGACAAAGGTGTGTGCTCTATTACTCTGAATGCGGGTTTTAAGGATATTTTCAATACCTGGCATCTGTTCAATAAATGAAGGAAAGCGATTGGAAGTATGGAAGAATAGAGGAGAAAGCCCTCCTGGACCTTCCATATTTCGAGTTAAGAACCTTTTGCTACCTTACTTGGGTACCGAGGGGCATCTCTTTTTCAAGGGTTGCCAAAACTACAGAATCTCCGCTTCCTGCGAGCACCATACCTTGTGATTCGACGTTGCGAATCGTGGCAGATTCTAAATTTGCGACGATTATGACCTGTTTTCCGACCAACACTTCTGGGGTGTAATGTTCAGCAATGCCAGCAACGAGTTGCCGTTTTTCAGTGCCGAGGTCTACCTGTAATTTGAGGAGCCGGTCGGCACCTTCAATAGGTTCAGCAGCGAGAATCTTCGCAACCCGTAAGTCAAGTTTCTGGAAATCAGCAAAGGAAATCAAGCCCGTGGTTTTCTTTTCCTGCTTCTGCTGCGGTTTCGCCTTGGGTTTCGGCTGCGGCTGTTTTTGCTTTTTGGTATCAATGCGTGGGAAAATAGGTTCACCCCTGCTGACCTGTATTCCTACGGATAGACCTCCCCATTCTGTGGCAGTATCGAATGTCGTCAAACCGATTTGGTTCTGAATTTTCTCTGCCGTTTCGGGAAGAAAAGGTGAAATCAGGACAGAGATAATCCGGAGTGCTTCTAAACTGTTGTAAAGGACAGTCCCCATTCTCGGTTTCGTTTCAGGTTTCGCGAGCGTCCAGACTTGGGTCTGTTGGACATACCGATTGATGCGGCGGACAAACTCCCAGATGGTTTCCAACGCTGCATCAAAGGCGAACGTCTTTATATGCGCATCTAACTGGTCAATCGTAGTCTGCGCCATGGCTTTGATTTCGTCATCGAATTCCCCGGGTGTTGTTGGCGCAGGCACGCCTTCAAAGTTTTTGTTGAGTAGACCGAGGACGCGATTAAGTAGATTACCGAGATCGTTTGCGAGATCGGCATTATAGCGGACGTGCAAACGGGCAGGACGGTAGTCACCATCGTTTCCGAAACTGAATTCGCGCAGCAAGTAATAACGGAAGGGATCAACCCCATAAGTCGCGATGTCGCCATCCATATCAATGAAGATACCCCGCGTTTTGCTCAGAGCCTCACCGTCCTTAGTCAACCAACCGTGTCCGACGATATGTTTAGGAAGCGGCAAGTCCGCAGCCATTAGCATTGCGGGCCAAAGCAGGGCGTGAAAACGGGTGATGTCTTTTCCCATCATGTGAACATCGGCGGGCCAAAAGGTACGGTACTGCTCGCTATCAGTTTCATAACCGAGTGCAGTAATATAATTACTCAGAGCCTCTATCCAGATGTAGATGATGTGCTGCGGATCAAATGGAAACGGAATTCCCCAAGATAAGGAAGCCCGAGAAATACTTACATCTTGTAATCCAGATTCCAGAAAGTTTAATAACTCATTACGACGCGCTGGCGGATAGACGAAGTTCGGATTCTCGTGGATATGTGCGAGCAAACGATCCTGATACTTGGAAAGTCTAAAAAAGTAATTTTCCTCTTCCAACCATTGCAGTGGTAGCTTATGAACAGGACAGACTTTTTCGTCCGTTAGTTCATTCTCTGAAAAGAACTCTTCGCACGAGAGGCAGTAATACCCTTCGTACTTCCCCTTATAAACATCACCGTTATCATAGAGCACATTCAGGAATTTTTGCGCGCCGCGCTTGTGCACATCACTTGTTGTCCGAAAAAAGATGTCATGTGAAATGTTCAGGCGTTCCCAGAGTTTAACGAACGTTGGCGCGATTTTATCACAATAGGCTTGCGGTGAGAGGCCTTCCTCTTTCGCAGCGTTATATACATTGGCAGCATGTTCGTCAACACCGGTAAGAAAGCAAACTTCATTGTCTTTGAGACGGTGATATCGCGCTAAGACATCAGCAGCGATAGTGGTATAGGCATTTCCCGCGTGTGGTTCACTGTTAGGATAATAGATCGGGGTGGTG
>VXZL01000378.1:0-1030 GCA_009845505.1 Candidatus Poribacteria bacterium
TTCCTTAACAATCGGACATCTGCCCTGACAACGGAAGGGCAGCTCAGGAGCAATCGTTTAAAAAATTGAAAATCGCAGTTCTTGTTTCTGGAAGTGGAACAAATCTCCAAACCCTGATTGAGCAGCTACATGAAAATAAAACAAGTGGTATTGACATAGCAGCTGTAATTAGTGACAGGCGGAAGGCGTACGCGCTCACACGCGCAGCACGTGCCGGTATACCCACACACGTTGTGAGGATCCAAGATTTTGAGAATCGCGTCGATTTTGACGTAGAAATTTCAAAGATTATCGAACATCATACCGCGGAGCTGATTGTCCTTGCGGGCTTTATGAAGTTGTTCCAACCCCCCTTTGTCCGAAAATACCAAAATCGCATCATTAACGTTCATCCGACGCTATTACCAGCATTCCCAGGGGCACATCCGGTTGCTGATACCTTGGCTTATGGTGTAAAAATTGCGGGTGTCACCGTTCATTTTGTTGATGAAGGTGTCGATTCTGGACCCATTATCGCACAGGCGGCTGTTCCGGTACTCGATACGGACGACGAGGAGAGCCTACACAATCGCATTCAGATTGAGGAGCACAAACTCTATCCGAAAGTGATTAAATGGTACGCACAAGGGAAACTAAGAGTTGAAGGACGAAAGGTAATTGTGGAGTAGTTATGTTAGCAATCTCAACAATGTGGAATGCCTTGAATCAGTCAGACGGTGCCGAACTCTTTGATGAACTCAAAACGCTGGGTTTTGAGAAGCTCGAACTGAGTAGACATCTCACGCCGGATCAGGTGGAACAACTCAAGCCGTACCTCCGTGAAAATCCGCCATGCTCCATTCACAATTTTTGTCCCATCCTTCCCGGAACGTCCCAAACAGAGGCAGGCGCAGACAAAATTTTACTTTCCAGTTTGAATGCAGACGAACGACAGGAGGCGGTCCGACGTACGATCCAAACGATGGAACTCGCCGTTGAATTGGAAACGCCAATCGTCGTTCTGCATCTCGGTGAGGTCGATACCTACGAC
>VXZL01000378.1:1040-8245 GCA_009845505.1 Candidatus Poribacteria bacterium
CCTACGACCGGTCCTACCTGATGACTGAACTTTACAATTACGGTGAGCGTGAATTTGAAGCCTTTGATCAGAAAGTGACGGAAGCCACTGAATGGCGAAAACGGAAAGCAGCAAAACACCAAGACGCGGTTCTACGGAGTCTCGATGCGCTCAATGAATCTGCGCTGCGGATGGAACTCTGTATCGCTATTGAAAACCGTCCGCACTACTACCAAATCCCGAATTTTGACGAAGTTGGATTGTTCTTTGAGGAATTTTACGGCAGCCCGATGCGCTACTGGCACGACATTGGACACGCCGCGTTACAGGAAAGACTCGGTGTTTGCTGGGCAGATACATGGCTTGAGCACTATTCAGAACACCTCGTCGGTGTGAACCTGCACGACTTGCAAGGGCTTCAGGCATACCATCCGCCAGGAACAGGGGACCTCGAATGGGACAAAATCTTCGCGGAGCTGTCCGCAGAGATGCTAAAGGTATTGGAAATTCGTCCTTGTGCAGCGGAACCCGTGATAGAAGCCCGAGAATTGTGCGAATCGCTATCAAGTGAGCAAGCCGATGCATAGAGCAACTTCAAACGGAACCTACTTTTTTACGCAAGTTGAACACGATATTCTCACGTCCGTGTGTGCCTATATGGTCGGGGTTCCAAACGACTCAGAATTGGAGATATCCATCATTAGAATTGATGGGTTCGTTCAGCAGTTGCCCAAACCGCTACGGACGCGGATCCGTCTTGGAATCCATCTATTTCAATGGGGTCCACCGCTTTTCATCGGGAAATTGTGCGTCTTTACACAACTCGACACAGGAGACGCGATAAGATATATAGACAGTTGGGCGCGGAGTCGTTTCGGCATCCGTCGCCAACTTTTCCGCGGTTTACGCGATATCGCCTTCCTCGGTTATTATAGCGAATAGCAGTCAGCCATCAGGGCGTTCGCTCCGCTCACTTTCGGCTATCAGCAGTCAGTAGATCGTGTGGGGGTTTCCCTCTTAGGTAATATCCACAACGTTCTCTGGGCTGACCGCTGAAAGCGAAGCACCCTGACCACTGACCGCTAATCGCTATTTCCGTATCAACATCTTGCGGGTAGCTGTGAAATCGCCAGCAGTAACGGAGTCGCGTGTGGACTCCGTGGACAATGTGTAGAAATAGATTCCACTTGCCACAGGCTCTCCGACTTCGTTCCTACCATCCCAATACACCGCACGGCTTCGCCCCTGATAGATACCCGCAGCTTGATGTCCCAAAGCCAACGTCCGAACCAATACACCATTCGTCGCATAGATATGCACCGTGACTTCGGCAGACTCGGCAAGTTGATAGGGTATCCATGTCTCTGGATTGAACGGATTCGGGTAGTTCGCAAGCAAGGCAGTCTCTTCGGGAAAAAAGACTGGCGCAGCCGGGGTACCGCTTCCCACAACAATCGTTATCTCTGAGAGCGTTGCAGGAATCTTCTCACCTCTGCTGGAACCCGCTTGGAAGTTAGCTACTGTTAGCTGGCTTTCTCCGTTTGCGATGGCTGTGAAATTTACAGAGACAAGCACGCCGTATCTGTCCATCTCGCCTTTGGAGAGCTGCACCCCCTGCAAACCTGTGATTTTACCGGTGGTGTTATTAATTGTACCACTCTTAAAGAAAGTATCTCCACCACCTTGCTCCAAGAAATCACCTTCAGCGACACTCAGTGCCCTCAGGACAGTCGAGTTAAACACGATATCTGTCTGCCATCCCGCTAAATTGTCAATGTTTTCCACTATCAGATTCACAGTGAACGTGTCCCCGACCTCAACCTGCGTCGTTTCCGTGGAAAAGGTGAAATTAATACCCGGTTGGAAGACCTCATATTTGGCATCCGGTGCGAACCCAAAGAAACCACTAAACCCACCATGCCCGTGGTTGTCAAGCGCGACTAACAGAGCATTTTTCCCTTGTTTCAAGGTGACAGGAAAAAAGTCTTGGTAATCGTTAGCACCGCGCCCAACAAAGGCTTGGTGAACCACCTCACCATTGAGCCAGACTTTGACGGCATCATCACTCCCGACGAGCATTGTTGTTTGTTGTTCTTCGGGTGAGTCCAAGATGACCGAGCCGTAGACGATATGGTCGTATATTTCCTCACGTGATCCCCAACCGAGCGCAGCGGTCATTCGATTTATATTATCACCACCAGAAGAAGACAGCCGATGCAGCGTCCATTTACTATCTCCGACAGCCTTTCCTTCCTTAGCACCGTTGGTAGCGACTTTTATTTCCGTAGCACCACCGTCAGTCGCGAACGCCAGAAAATCTACGTTGTCTTCAAGCCGTGTGCCAGGTACTATCGCCCATAACCAAGGACCCGTTATTTTCGGACCGCCTGACGGGAATCCAGGGTTGCCCTCCATACGGACAAAAGTCTCGTCAGGCAATGCGCTCAGCGGCGAAAAATCAGATATGGCATTATTGCGGAGGTCAAGTCGCTCTAAGTTTTTGAACCCTGCAAGGGACGACACATCGGATATAACATTGTTTTCAAGGTACAGCACCTCCAAGTCCGTTAGGGCTGCAAGGGAAGATGGATCGGATATGATGTTGGCATCCAGATTCAGGGTTTTCAAATTTGTGAGTTTCGCTAACGGAGACACATCAGAGATCAAGTTATTCACCAACTCTAACCACTCCAGTTGTGTTAATTCCGCTAACGGAGAAAGGTCTGAAATGCTGCAGCCGTGGATTTCCAATCGTTCCAATGCTCTTAACCCCTTCAGGGTTGGAATCGCTGATACAAGTCTATCGTTGCCAAATTCTATCCATCGCAGTCTCGGTAACCTTGCCAGCACAGAAAAATCCGATATAGGTGTACGCCAAGCATTTAGACGATCCAGACTGATGAGACTCGCCAGGGGCGAGACATCCGATATAGGGTTGCCATCAATCCCGATCCCATTCAATTTTATTAATTTTCGCAGCGGGGATAAATCGGTAATTGCGTTCTGCTCAAGCCCCAACCAATCAACATTAGTCAAGTTGGCGAGCGGTGACACATTGGTGATTCTATTCCCTCGGAGTTTGATGTTATTGAGTCGTGTTAGATCCTTCAGTGGCGAGAGGTCTGATATTGCATTGTGCCGGAATTCTATCCGTTCCAATCTTGTAGCATGCTCAAGCCCCGTCAAATCAGTGATGCCCCTCTCATCGGCATCAATACGCGTCAACCGCGCTAAATCTACCTCAGTGATTGGCTCATTCGGTGCTTTACCAAGTGTCTCTGCAATTGCCTCACGAAGATTTGGATCCGGGATGAGATCACCAGTAAACGAGGGACGAGGCGGTGGAGGTGGTGGAGGCGGCGGCGTATCTTCAGAATTGAGTGCCGAAATCACCTCCGAGAACTGAGCCGTCCACGCATCGCGCTTCACATTGCCACCCGTCAACAGACCCGTCAAACCCAGACGTTGTAAACTCGACTTCTCCGCAATTTCCGAGAGGAAGGCTTCTGTTTCTAAACCGACGGCAGCAGCGGCGTAGGATGCCTCAATAGGTCCATGAAACTCTTCATAGAACCGATGCACAGGTTCTATACCCCCAAATACACCACCCGTCGATTCCAACGCAGCCTTGTAACGTGACGTATCCTGAGCAACAAGCACACCCATCACCGCGTTTTCCACATACAGACGCAACGCATGATCCTTATCGTAAACCGGAGACACCGTCTGCTCTATCACAGATCGAACACCATCTTCAAAATCTTTCATTCCCTCCGTGTGACAACCGATACACGACAGACCATTACGCACCGCAGGATCACTCGCCGCTGGATTCGATACAATCTCCGTCGGCGCAACATCTATCCGATTCCCGAAACCGTCCGCAATGTAGTATGCCTGTAACCCGTTCGGCAGATTGAAGATCACTTCACCCCCATCCCGCTCGAAAGACAACGGATGCGTGAAGATATTCTGTGCACCCGCACTCCCTGCGAAGTCGTGGCTCTTCCAATACGCACCATACGGGGAGGTGTGGCGTTCTACAACCCGATTGTGATTCGAGACACCTGAATCGTTGGTGCCGGCACGCCAGACGCGCACCCCTGGGGCACTTTGGAGATTCCGAGCGACATCTATGCGGAGTTCTCGTTCCAACTCATGCTCTGTTTCAGGGAGTGCGAGGATGTCGTGGTAGAGGGGAGGTAAGGATGCCGTGGCGAGAAACCAATCGGCATATACAAACGGCACTTCACAGTTCATTTCTTGCCGGAGGAGTACGAGTTTGCTATAGAGAGGCGCTTGTGTAACTGCGTCAAAATCAATCAGATATGGATAAACCGCTTCAATCTGCGTCCATGCGTTGCGAGTGTCCCATTCGTAATCCCGCAGGTCGATGTAGAAAATCGTCTCAGCTGGGTCAATCGGTTGTGGGTTGGTAATCTGGAATCCCCAGGAGAGGCTGTTGACGAGTTTTGAGAGGGCGACTTGATACGCTGCAAGAGCCTCGGGTCCATTGCCGGCGTTATAGAGATGCGTGGTCGTAAAATAGCGTGCGAAGGGACGATTAAAGGCATCCAGCGTGTTCAAGTGATTTTGGATGGTTGTGAGCATAGCATCGGTAGAGATGAAGTTGACATCGTGTTGGATTTCCCAACTCGGTGCCCCTGCCTGAATCCAGTTGCTGATCGTTGCAATCGCGTCATCTGAAAGTTGACTCCCTAAGGGCATCCGTTTCGTGGGGTCGGGATGCGTGAGGCGCGTATAGAGTTCAGATTGCAGTGGGTTGCTTGGCACAACCGCACCAGAATCGATTAAACCTGCTGCGGATTCAATAACGATTTGCTCTGTAAAAGCACCGTGGGGTCCGTGGCAGCTGAGGCAGTTTTGTTCAAGGATAAGATAAGCTTGCTGTGCGATGTCTTGTTGTGCCGCAACGGTTTGATAGCCTGCGATCAGCACACATAAGAGTCCGATTTTGATGAGACGTTTCATATTTTTCTCCTCTTTATTTTGCTATCAACATTTTACGAGTCGCAGTGAAATCCCCAGCAGTAACGGAGTCGCGTGTGGACTCCGTGGACAATGTATAGAAATAGACCCCGCTCGCGACAGATTCACCCATCTCATTTTTACCATCCCAATATGCCGCACGATCCCGTTGTTGGTAGATACCTGCGGGTTGATGTCCAAAATCTAATATCCGGACTAAAGTGCCATTCGCTGCATAGATACGGATCTGAACATCGGCAGCCGTTGCGAGTTGATACGGTATCCACGTCTCTGGATTGAAGGGGTTCGGATAATTAGCGAGCAACTGTGTCTCACGCGGCATCAGAGCGGCTAAAAGCCGTTGGAGACTCGCGATGCCTTGTTGGAAAGCAAGGGAACCGTCGTTCTCGGCGTGTGCTTGTGCTATCCATGCCCGTAGCGTTTCTGGAGAGAGTTGACCGAATATAAAGTTAGAAGGCGCGGCGGGTATCGTCGCGTCTATATTGCTTGCGACAAAGTTAAGGTCTAAGATGTTAACCCTTCCATCACCGTTCACATCCGATCGTGGATTTGTCGGTTTGTTTCTTTCAAAATCACGTGCTACAAAAATCAGGTCCAAAATACTCACGATTCCATCTTCATTTACATCCGCCACCCGGACGAAGCCTATAGGAGTTGGAGGACTCTGGGTCCATACGGTGTAGTCCGTCCCACTCTCAAATCCGAAAAAGCCGCTCCACCACCCCTCACCTTCGTAGACAGCGATCAAGAGGGCGTTTGTTCCGGCTCTTAACGTAACAGGGAAATTCTCTTTGTAACCGTCCGCGTCTCTGTCAACGGCGTTGGTATGGACCAATGTACCGTTGAGCCAGACCTTAACAGCATCGCCGCTGCCGACAAACATCCGTGTATTTTGTACGCGTGGCGAATCGAGGTTTATAGAACCGTAAACGACATGGTGATCTATATTACCGGTGCCTAAGCCGATGGTATTCACGAGTTCATTGATGTTATTGCCACCCTTTCTGGGGATTCTCCCTAATGTCCAGACTTTATCCCCAACGGCATCTCCTTCCATCGCTCCCTGTCTTGCAATCCTTAATTCTGTCATGCTGCCACCACTGACTTGTGAGAGAAAATCTGTTTGAGAAGCGGCTGCCCTTGAGCCCGACAGTCCGTTTGTTGGCACGATAACCCACAACCAAGGTCCCTGTATTTTTGGCGCATTGCCTGCGAATCCAGGATTATTGTTTCCAACGATAGTGACACTCTCAGGGAAGACATCCAGCGGCGAAAAGTCTACTATCTCATTATCTTGAAGTTCAATACGGGTCAGGTTGGACAAAGATGCAAGCGGGGAAACATCAGATATCTGGTTATTTTCAAGATTTAGATGTGTCAGTCCCGTTAATGTCGCCAATGGCGAGAGGTCCGAAATTTCGTTATCTGCAAGATAGAGTTCTCTCAAGGTTGTGAACCCTTCCAAAACAGAGAGATCGGAAATTTCCCCGCTGCCAATATCTAACTCCTGCAACTTCGGTAACTTCGTCAAGGCAGACAAGTTTAGTATAGGCGTGCCCGAAGAGTGAAAACGCCTCAGGCTGATTAAACCCGTAAGCGGGGACAGGTCTGCTAACGGATTCTCGCTCATCAACACCCGATCAAGCCTTATCAAATCTGAGATCGGTGATAAATCGGTTATCACATTATGTGAGATATTTAGTTCTCTTAAGTTGATTAACCCTTTAATCGGCGAGAGATCGGATATTAGATTATGATGAACATGCAATTCCTCCAAGTTAATCAGACCTGAGAGGGGTGATAAGTCGGATATCACGTTATCCTCCACATTTATGTGATGCAGCTGAATCAATCTTGTGAGGGGTGATAAGTCCGATATTAGATTATGACGAAGTTCTACACTCCTCAGATTTGCTGCAGCTTCCAGTCCGTTCAAATCTCGGATGCTTCTGTCAACTGCATCAAGTTGGTCCAACGTCGCCATCTCATCTGCCGTAATTGCGGCACTGGGTGTTTTGTCGAGTGTTTCATTAATAGCAGCTCGCAAGCCAGTGTCTGGAACATTAACGGTCTGTGCGGGTGCCGTTGGTGGAAATATCAAGCACACCGTCACGCTGAACATGAATAGGTGAATCAGTATCTGTTTCGTTTTCGTAAGTGGCATAATACAAAAATAACCCAATTTGGCTCTCGGTGTTTGGGCAAAATTTAGGTTC
>VXZL01000230.1 GCA_009845505.1 Candidatus Poribacteria bacterium
TGGCAGCACCACTCGTGGGCAGGCGTATTTCCGGCGACGCTCTGTCCTTTTCATGAAGATGAATCCATTGATGAAACCGGACTGCGTCAGTATATGCAGGAACTTGCGAGTGTCCCAGGCATAAAAGGTGTGGTCTGTAACGGACACACCGGCGAAATTATGTCTCTCCGTCTGCATGAAAGACAGCGGGTTACACAAATTACCGCGGAAGCCGTTGGCGACCAAGTTAAAGTCGTCTCAGGCGTGAGTGCGGAAGGGAGTCTTCCGGCAATTGATGACGCACTCGCAGCGAAGGAAGCCGGGGCAGATGCCATTCTCTTAATGCCTGCACACCACTGGCTGCGTTTCGGGAGGACTCCGGAAACCGCAGTCGGCTTCTTCCAAGATGTCGCTGAAGGCGCAGATATACCCATTATTGTTCATCAATATCCGGCATGGACGAAGGCAGGCTATAGTCTCGAAGAGATGTTGGAGATGGTCCAGATCCCACAGGTTATCTGTATTAAGATGGGGACCCGCGACATGGCGCGCTGGCGATGGGATTATGAACAACTCAAAGAAGCGGCACCGGACGTTCCTATCTTGACCTGTCACGATGAATACCTACTCGCTTCGC
The DNA here is from genome assembly GCA_009845505.1 of Candidatus Poribacteria bacterium. Taxonomy (GTDB): domain Bacteria; phylum Poribacteria; class WGA-4E; order WGA-4E; family WGA-3G; genus WGA-3G. The sequence continues at coordinate 617 of VXZL01000230.1, forward strand.
TGCTTGAAGGCAGTGACGGGGCTCTCATCGGGTTTGCCGGTTTTGTGCCAGAGTTGATGGTAGATGTCGTTCACGCTGCACTCAACAACGACTTACTTGGCGCGCGCAAGGCGCGCAGTCAAGTAGACGCACTGGCGCGGATTGTCTACAACTTTGGTGAACCGAGCAGTGATGCACATCAACGCATGAAATGTGCGCGCTGGTTGATGGGTCGATTCCCTTCAATGACGATGCGTCGACCCCTCCGCCAATTGTCCACTGCCGAAATAGATAAGATCCGAACCCGGCTTGAGACAACCGGCTATCAGTGTGTTAATTAGCAGGCGACTGTCAGGTCGCTACGCTATCAGCAGTCAGCAGAAGCCCAGAAAATTTGAGGATGTTGGATTTTCCATCGCTCCTTTACTGATAGCTATTAAAACGGAATTGGGGAATGAAATGTCACGTTTAAAATATGCACTCATCGGTCACGGTAGACGCGGCGCAGCACATCTGTCAACAGCTGCGACATTAAAGGACACCTTTGAGGTTGTCGCCGTATGTGACGCACATCGCGAATCGGCAGCGGCAGGCGCAGCGAAGCTGGGCGTTAAGGCATACACCGATGTCCGAAAGCTTATTGACGAAGTACCCTTGGATGTCTGTGATGTCGTCGTGCCGGCACCACTCCATCATATCGTTTCTTGCTATCTCTCCCGCTGCGGTATTCCGCACAACGTGGAGACCGGACTCGCACCAACCCTCGGTTTGATGGATATGATGATCACTGATGCTACTGAAAATGCGGCCAAACTTCAAACATCAGAGAATTTTCCTTTCGTTCCGGTTGAGCAGTTTGTGTGCAAACTCATTCACGAAGGTGTCATCGGGGATGTCCATAAGTGCTATCGGCTTTTCTCGACAACTGGATACCATGGACTCGCCGCGATACGATGTCGGATGAACGCTGCGCCTACGGCGGTCAGCAGCATAGGACACACGATGCCTGTTACCCCTTACATTGATAGCGCAAAGCGGGATTTTAATCGGGAGAACCTCGAATTTTACGCCGTAGATTTTGAAAATGGCGGACTCGGCATCGCCATGGTCGGAAATAAAAACGGGTGTCTCGGACGGAACAAACTCGTCGGTTTTGAGTCGTGTGGTGAACGCGGAACGATTATTACCAACGGAAACCAGAGTGCTACTGGTGGTGAGACGGTCAACGTTTGCACGGATGAGGACATCGCCCTACGCGGCAGCAAGGCACAAACGTACGAATTTCAGAGAGAATATAGTGAGGATGGAACGCTGCAACGTATCTTTGTAGAACTTCCACGATCGTTAGGTGGCACTGTTGAATGGGTAAACCCCTATCGGCACACAACTCTACCGGAGCGCGGTATTTCATTGGCGACGATGCTTGACGGTATCGCTCGCGCAGTCCGAGAAGACACGCAACCCCTTTGGACGGGAGAAATGGGAAGGGCAGATCAGGAGATGGTCATCGCCGCACACCGATCCATCCGGACGAATCGTCAACCGATCGCGCTCCCACTTCAACCTGACCCTGCCGAAGAAGAAGCATTTGATCGCAATTTTGAAGAACGATTCGGTGTTCACCCACGTGAAAATATCGAAAAGGCGTTACAGATTAATTTCAAAGAGCGTTAGGTAGCACGAAAATTGTAACAATTTCAGACCGCAATAGAGGTGAAAATGACTGAAGTTAAAATTGGATTTATCGGATGTGGCGGCAACGCCAATGGTCACATGAATCGGTTAGCCGAAATCGAAGGTGCACGCGTTGTGGCTGTCTGTGATGTTCAAGCTGACCGAGCGCAAAGTGCAGCTGAAAAACATAACGCTGATGCCTATACCGCACACCAGGAACTCCTTGAACGTGATGACTTGGATGCAGTCTATCTCAGCCTCCCTGTTTTTGCCCACGGGGAGCCAGAACTTGATGTTATCCATCGGGGTTTACCATTTTTCGTTGAAAAACCCGTTGCCATCAATATGGACATTGCCCTTGAGATTTTGGAGGAGTTATGGGCACCCACAGAGTTAATAACATGCGTCGGTTACCAACTCCGTTACCTCGGCTCGACCCAAATCACACGGCAGATCCTCCAGGACCGGACCCTTAACATGGTCGTCGGTAAGTATTGGTGCAGTACTGGACACGGGGACCCGAACGCGTGGCTCCGACAGATGAACAAATCCGGCGGGCAACTTGTCGAACAAGCGACACATACCATCGATATGATGCGCTATATGTGCGGTGAAGTCGAGACCGTCTACGCCATGCAAGCGAATCGGTTTCTCAAAGAGACGGATTGCCCAGATGCTAACAGTGTCGCCCTCCAGTTTGAGAGTGGTGCTGTCGGTTCGCTGACGGCGACTTGGGCGTATGCGGGGGACTGGGCGAACGCCAATATCCTCGATGTACTTTATGAAGGAGAACTCCTGAATTGGAATCCATCCAGAGTCTCGGTACAGGAAGACGGCGACTGGGTGGACAAAACAGCACCGAGCCCAACAATTGATGACGTTTTCGTTGAAGCAGTGCGCAGTGGTGATGCCTCCGCAATCCTGAGTCCTTACAGCGATGCGGTTAAAACACTCGCAATATCCCTTGCAGCGAACCAGTCCGCACAAGAGAACCGACCGGTAGACATCGCTTCAATTTTAGATAAGGAATCCATTTTTTTTGAATAAGGATGCATTTAACGCTTCTGAAAAGGATCAGACTATGCCCGAACCTTCTAATCCAAAACACCGCGTAGCAATCGTCGGTTGTGGTGGCATCTCTCAGGCTCACGGCAACGCTTGGCGAAATGTACCAGAGATTGAAATTGTGGGGGCGTGTGATGAGAAGTTTGAACCGCTTGCACGCTTCGCCACTGAATATAACGTCCAGAATACTTACAACGACCTTCGACAGATGTTGGAGAAACAGCAGCCCGATATCTTGGTGATTGCAACGTGGCCCTCAAGCCATCTGAAAAACGTCTTGGAAGCCGTACGGTGTGGTGTTAAAGGAATTCTCGTTGAAAAACCGATTGCTGTTAATGCCACACAGTTGGAACAGATGATTCAGGTTACCGAGCGCGCCAATATTCTATTGATGGAAGCGTTCATGTATCGACACCATCCGTTGACGCTCGCTGTAAAACGGAAAATTGAAGATGGCGCCATCGGAGAGGTCCGCTATGCGCGCTCCAGTTTTTCGACAGGCTTGACAGATCGTCGGAATTGGCGATTGAGAGGCGACCTCGGCGGTGGTGCCGTCATGGACTTAGGGTGTTATTCCATTAATATTATCCGTTATCTTGTTGGGCGAGAACCACAGTCGGTCTGGGCAACAGGAAAGTTTGAACCGATCAACAGTGTTTGGGAAACCCTCATCGGGACCTTGGACTTCGGTAATGGGGTTACTGGACAATTGGATTGTAGTTTCGGCTGGACGTGGCGTGAATGTTATGAGGTCGCTGGCACAGAGGGCACGCTCTTCGTTCAGAGCGCATGGGGCAACTCGGAAGGTGACGCACACTTCACTATCAACGGTGAAACTTTTAGCGTTACTGGCGTGAATCCGTATGTCGCTGAGATCCTTGATCTGTGTCGAGCGGTAGAGACCGGCACCGCCACTCGCTTACCGATAGCCGACGCACTCGGCAATATGCGGGTTATTGATGCGCTGCACGAGTCTGCACGCACGGGCCAAAGTCGCAAAGTGGGCTAAAATTGGAAGTAACTCCGTTTGTAGTAGGGCAATTCATTGCCCCTTGTTTGGAAATAATTCCGTTTGTAGTAGGGCAATTCATTGCCCGTTGTTAAGCGTAGGTTAAAAAATGTTTGAGAAAATGATGAAGTACCCCATAGATGTCTTCCGAGAAGGCAATTTCTCGTTTGGAGTGCCGCTGCCGGGACTCCTGATAGCTGTGTTGCTCGCCGCACTTTTTGTGGCTACGATATGGGCATATCGGAGCACGCGCGGACGCACGCGACGCCCATTTCGAGGGATTCTCATTTTCTTTCGCACTGTTGTGCTCTGTTTACTCGCTTTCTGTCTACTTAAACCCTTCCTCACAATTTACCAAACCAGTCCCGATGATTCCTACCTATTGGTAATGGTCGATCAGTCCAAGAGCATGCAGATTACCGATTCGCCCGATGACGCAACCCGATTGCACCGCGCCAACGAACTCCTTTTCAAAGAGGGAGAGGGGCTTCTTGAGAAACTAAACGCCAAATTCAAAGTACGATTCTTTGGGTTCGATACGACAGCAAAACGGATTCCGAGCGAACCGTTGAACGCAGCGAACGGCGAAAGTACAGATATTCCGCAGGCGGTTAACGAAGCACTCGACGATCTACAAGGTGTCCCGCTTTCTGGGGCTGTGCTGTTGACAGATGGGGCAGACAGAAGCAGCGCAGACATCGCAAAATTCGCGATGCAAATCCGAGAACGGAAACTCCCTATCCATACCGTCGGTATCGGCTCAGAAACGGGCAACCCGGATCTCGAACTCGTCAAAGTGGATATTCCGAGAACCGCCGAGGAAGATTTCCCCGTAGAAATGTGGTTAACACTCAAACGCAAGGGATTTCCGGGAAAGAAAGTCAACGTTCAACTCATCAGCAACGGACGGATACTGAAAACAGAATCTGTTGATATGGATAAAGAGTCCTCCTGGATGCGCCAACTCCGTGTAACAGACGACTCATCTGACACAAAAACAGAACGCGTGTTGCTTAGGTTCATACCACGAGAAGCGGGCACCCAAAGGTTTGAAGTCCATGCAGAGTTAGGCGAAACGGAGGCGGTACCACAAAATAATACGAAGACATTTTTATTGAAGGTAGCACCCACAAAACGCGTAAAGATCCTATTCGTTGATGGCAAACCGCGTTCCGAATTCGGCTTTATAAAACGCGCCCTCAAAAACGACCCGAACATCCAACTAACCGACCGGTTCTTGACAAGGCTCACCGGCGATAGTCAACATTATGGGGGCACCCGCTCCGAAGCAGCACATGATTTCCGTTTTTATCCCGACCGGAAAGAGATACTCTTCGACTTTGACGCTATTATCTTAGGCAACGTCGATGCCTCACAATTCACCCCTACGCAGTTAGAGAACACCCATGAATTCGTACGCACCCGAGGCGGTGGACTGCTGATGTTAGGCGGTTCCAAATCTTTAGGGAATCACGAATTCTCGGAATCCTATATTAACACACCGATTGCCCAATGCCTCCCCATAGAGTTGGAACTCGGTTCACCACCAGCACCGTTAGCACCCAGACGACGCGGCTCGCAGTCTCTTAGAAACACGGGATATAAATTGCAATTGACACCCGATGGAAAAGTTGAAACGCTCATGGCATTGGCAAATAGCCCAACGGAGAACATAGAGCGTTGGACGCGCCTTCCTTCACTCATGGGCTATAGCAAAGTAAAGCGGGCAAAAGCAGGCGCACTCGTTCTCGCTGAACATCCGACAGATCGGAATGAATTCGGCAATCGCATCCTTATTGCAACCCATAACTACAATGCAGGACGCGTCATGGTGTTTACACCGCACACCTCATGGCGGTGGCGGATGCATACCCCCCACGAAGATGATAGTTATGAACGGTTCTGGCGACAGGTCGCCAAGTGGTTGACAACCGCACCCAAGGAACATATTAGACTCGATATTGCGAAAACCGCCTATTCCCTGAAAGAACCCGTGATAATTGAGGTTACCGCTACAGATCCGCAGTTTGAACCCACAAACAACGCAAAACTCCGAGCAGTTGTGGTTGATGAAGCGGGAAAACGGAGAGAACTGAAACTTGAGCAGGTCCTCGGTAAAGACGGATTCTATACAGCGCGTTTTATTCCGAATCGGTACGGCGAATACACCGTCACTGCTACCGGTACCCTTGATGGTGAAAACCTCGGAGAACAACAGAGTCTGTTCGAGGTAAAGACCTCCTACGCCGAATTTAGCAACGCCGAACTCAACGTCGAGCTTCTCAAAACACTCGCTGAAGGTAGCGGTGGGGCATACTACAGTCCCGAAGAAGCATCGCAACTTGCCAATCGGATTCCACTTGTCGAGAGTGCAACGTCAAAGATTACGGACGTAGACATTTGGGATATGCCCCTAATTTTCGGGTTGGTCATCGCGCTACTTGGATTCGAGTGGTTTCTAAGGAAACGGGGTGGGTTGATATAGCAGAAAAACCGCTTCCCACTAACAACCTTATGGAGATAGAAAATGAAACATACAACAAGAATTGAACTCGTAAACCGAAAAGATATGTTCTTGGCGGAAGCAGGCGTTATCGCCCCTGGAGAAATTCGGCAAGTCATTGTTGAGGACGCGGTCGTTGATACTGGCGCAACCGGGTTGTCCCTCCCAGAACCACTCATTGAACAACTCGGTTTGACGCCAGTCAGGAATAGACGAGCGCGAACCACGAACGGTATCGTCACTCGAACCGTTTATTCAGAAGTCCGCTATACAGTCTTGGAACGGGACGGAACAATAGAAGTAGCAAACCTGCCAGCGGACCTGCCAGTCCTTGTAGGGCACATGATTTTAGAATACCTTGACCTTTGCCTCGACATCAAAAGAGGTTTGATTTACAATCCCGAGCATGACGATGAGTGGATTGAAGACCAGCTCTAATAAAAATTCTTCAATTGGGCTACAGAAAATGGACAAGATTAGTCGTCAAGACATTCAAGCTACATGCGATGATATTGTGCGGGAATTCGCACCACTACAAGTCATTCTCTTTGGCTCCTATGCTTACGGCACCCCCACAGAGGATTCGGATGTCGACCTACTCGTAGTGATGCCGATTCCCAAATCAGAGACGCGCCGCCAAACCGTAGAAATCCTGCAGCGTATTCCACGCCGGTTTCGCATGGATCTATTGGTGCGTTCTCCTGAAGAAATCGCCTACCGCGTTTCGTATAACGACTGGTTCCTTCGCGAGATCACCGAAAAAGGAAAAGTACTTTATCAATCCACAGATTTTTTCCTAAAACCGATTAAAAAGGAAAAACGCGCTATGAATCCATTAACCTTGGAGTGGATACAAAAGGCTGAAGGCGATTACACCGTTATGCGCCAGAATCATCAATCATCGACGCCTGTCTATGATGCTATCTGCTTCCATGCGCAGCAGTGTATCGAAAAATACCTGAAGGCGTGGCTTCAAGAGGCGAACATCCCTTTTTCAAAAACGCACGATTTAAAAGACTCGCTCAGCTTAATAGTTCCCACTATTCCCGCTTGGCGAGCATGGCACTCGGACTTCTCATCATTTACAACCCATGCTGTGGATCTCCATTATCCGGGAGAGTTTGCCACGGCTGAGGATGCAGCGCATGTAGTGCAGATATGCACTACAGTTCGTCAAGCCGTTCGCGATCAGCTGAATTAGACCCCCCTTCGTCTCTCCATCCAAAACTCCCAACCGCACTTAAGGTGAAATATAGCATATATGGCGTGAGTTTTCACGCCATATATGCGTACAGAGAACCTTATTTCTCCATACCAAAACTTAAAACGAAATACCCCTCTGCATTTTCCCAGAAAGTGTTGTGTAATTTTATAGTTACTTAAGGG
>VXZL01000667.1 GCA_009845505.1 Candidatus Poribacteria bacterium
CCGATGCACCGCGTCAATTACCAACTGCTCAACACCCGGCGCAAAACGGGTCGGCGGACCGAAGTAGAGCATGGCACCCCCACCTTCATAACCGCCTTCTGCTAACACCCGCTCAGACGGAATATACCCCGGAAATGCGTTCGCGTACGCACCGACCCAGAGCCGTTTGGCGTCCAACTCACGCTTCAGACGGAGTGAGTAATCGACGACCACCTCACTTGCCAGGAAAACAACGGCAAGTTCGTTGCCAAATCGCCACGCCTGCACAGGATAGGAGAGTTCCGTTTGTATCGCCTCTCCGCGCTGCAAGCGTTCAAGGTGCTTTTGTGCGTGATAGGCATCGTGACCACCCGCTGCAACGCGTGCCTCCCACTCTTCACGGGTCGGTAGCGTGTCAAACGGCAGATTGACCCTCTCAAACGCACCGATCGGGACACTGGAGATCGGTTTTGCGTCTCTTGTTAGCATCCGTTGGATTTCTTCTGAAAGTGCCTCTCCATGGGCTTTCGCATACGCCAAACGCGTGCTGAAAACCTCTTCTTCGCCATCAGGCATCGGCATCATCCGCGATTCAGGATTCGCATCAGCACCGCAGCCGATTGTGATGAGGGCAGTTACACCGGGAAGTGCGCTTTGGATATCCTCTTGGGCAAATCCTGCCCAGTCGCCACAGATGTGGTTGTCTGTACCCGCCAACGTCGTGCAGTGACACGCATAACTTGCCCACACAGCGCGCAACGTCCCATCTTCACCTTTGACTTGCAGGCACGGCAACGAATGATCTACCGGGCCCCCTTCGGTTCGCCGATTCTTTGCGAAACCGAGTTCCCCGATGCTCCACGTCAACTGTGACGGCTCGCGATTTGCGAGTGCTTCCAGTGCAACGGCTTCCATCCAGTCGGTGAGTTGACGGGTATACCGATCAATCTTCTCCTGATGCGCTGGCGGTATATCCGTACTGAACAGAAAGGGTGCTGCATTGGTTAGACACGGCGCGCTGTGTGTATGTGAAAAACAGGCGACGAAATGCGCGCGCGAAATCCCTGTCTTTTCTTTCATTCGGCGCGACACTTCCTCAGTGAGTTCGTCCGGTAAACCGCAATTTTCGACTGTAACTAAGACAACGGGATCCTCAGTATCGTCTCCAATAGCGAGTGCCTTTGCCCATATCGGCTGAATGATGCCGTCGGATTCTTCGCGACGGCTGCCATAACCACTCAGTCGAATCGGATAATCTGGCGTAATGTCCACTTCGGCAACGCCAATCTGAATAACGTTATTTTTATCTCTCATACGGCTTAACTCCTTGAATGAGATAGGGTTTACGCGGTAAAAAACTGGTAGGTGCGGTTTCTAACCGCACCGGACATTACGAATCTATTTTTTGCTCTGCATCTTGAATTAGAGTCGTAAGGTGAATGCCAATAGGTGTCGGTTTGATGTGTAGGTGAAACTTCCCAACCCGAACGTGTATTCCAAATAAGTAGTACCGAGCCTTAACCCCGCACCAACTGAAAAGTATAGCGTTGCGTTTTCACGTCCTGCCCCGGCTCGGAGTGCTGTTGTTATTAGATATCCACTGCTCCACGTTTTGTGTAATTCAGTCCCAACGGCGAAACCGAGTCCGCTCTGTCCCGTATCCCGCCAAATATCTGCCCCCACTGCAATCCATTTCAGAGGTTCATAGGAGACCCCTATACCAAATCGAAACGGCAGAGGTTCTACTAAATCTGCCCGTAGAAGGTTTTCAAAGAGGATACCTACCTGTAGCGGTGGGTTTACATGATGCGCATCGAACCATACCTCGCGTTGCAACCCAATATCTAATTCTAATCGGTTGGCTGTCCTGTCATAAGTCGGTTGCTGTTCGTGAACAATATCCCGAACTCTATCTCCGAATTGTAGTTCTTCCGTAATTGCCGCTATCAGTTGCTCCGGCGCATGCACATCTACGTCGGGACCGTGCCGTGCTGCGAGGTTCAAGGTGGACACAACCGCCCCGGTTTTCACGTCCTGTGCGATCCACTTTAATCGGACCCCTATGACCGATCCGGCGACTTTGCGGCTAAGTCCTACCACCCAATTATCTTCACGGAACAATGAGTAATCTGTGATGAGATCGGTTTCAGCGGAAAACCGACGGGCGTTCGTATTGTATTCAGCACGAGTCGCAGAGAGCGTAAAATTCGCGTAATTGGTGGATTTAGCGTTGTATCCGGCACTGAACCCCCATTCGTTGAAGGCATGTGAGTAGTAGATTGACGGATATAAATCTGTATTGACTTCAGCGGCGAACTGGTTTCTACCGTGTTTCGGCAGTTCTGTCCAGTGAAGATTCTCAGCGGCGATGCCGAACGCAAAATTGTGGTGTTTAACCGATACAAGCGATGCCGGATTCCCAAATACACCCGCGTCATCTGCAGATGTTGCGATACGGGTGCCACCCATACCAGCAATACGGAGCATCTCATTTGCCTCGCTGGCGGTGGGTATAACCGCCACTAAAAGACAAAGTGTTGAAATACGCATAAAATGTCGGGCGCTAAAAAACTTCAATATTCGCTATCCGCTAATCGCTATCTGCTATTTAATCGTTAAAAAATTCCACACGCATCACGTCAGCGAAAATGTCCTCTAACGTATGTTTCACCTCACGCAGCTGGCGGAGTTGGACCCCGGTATCGTAAGCGAGTTTGAAGAAGATTTGTGTATCCGTCTGTTCTCCGTTTTCGGATGTAACGTGAAGGCGTTTGTCGGGTCGCAATTCAATCTGGTAATTATGACGTTCCAGAGCGTCAATATAAGCATCGGTGTCGCCTACGATTTTCAAGTCGTATGCTCGTCCTTTCTCCCTTCTAAGTGCGTCTATCTGTGCATGCGCAGCAACACTTCCGTGTGAAAGTGCGATAATCTCCTCACATGCGGACTCTACATCGGGAAGCAAGTGCGAGGATAAAATTACATTGATATTTTTATCGGTTGCGATGTCTTTAACGAGTTCAAGCATTTCCTCTCTACCATTGGTATCCATGCCGTTTGTCGGTTCGTCGAGCAGTAGCAACTTTGGATCGTGTATCAATGCTTGGGCTAATTTCACGCGCTGTTTCATTCCAACGGAGTATTCACCCACGATGCGGTAGCGTTCTTCGTCTAACCCAACGTAGTAGAGGACTTCGTGTGCCCGTTGCAGGGCATCCCGTCTCGGCATCCCACAGAGTTCACCAGCGTAGGCAACGAGTTGGACAGCAGTCATTCCCGGAATTAAACATTCGTCTTCTGGCATATATCCGACCTGTCTGCGTATTTCCAGCGGTTGTCTCTCTACGTCCATTCCAAATACCGCTGCACTGCCTTGGTTGGGTTTGACGAAACCGAGTAGCGTTTTAAGCAACGTGCTTTTTCCGGCACCATTGGGTCCGAGTAAGCCGACAGCACCGCCTTGCACCTCCAACGAGAGGTTATCTAACGCCGCAGTCGTGCCAAAAAAGAGTGATACATTCTTGATTTCAATTAGCATTCTTTAAAAATCCGTTTCACGCGGGACCCTATCTGCGTCAATATCTCATAAGAGATCGTTCCTGCGCGGTGAGCGATTTCATCAACCGTAATTTCAGCATTTTCCTGTTTACCAATCAGTACCACTTCATCACCGACGGATACGTTAGCTGCATCGCTGAGCTGCACCACGCTCACGTCCATACAGACCCTTCCGATGATTGGACACCGCACACCACCGATGAGTACCTCACCGACCCCAGAAAGCCCACGCGGATAGCCGTCGCCATAGCCTACCTGTACCATCGCGATACGGGTCTGGTGTGGTGCTTTGTGGGTCAATCCGTAGCTGATGCCTTCCCCTTCTGAAACAGAACCTACCCATCCAACCCGTGTTTTCCAGGTGAGGGCTGATTCTAACGCAATTGGTTTTTCGGATGCCGGATAGATGCCGTATAAACTCAAACCCGGACGGACAGTATCGAAATGCGATGCTGGAACCGCAAGTGTTGCTGCGCTGTTCGCTGCATGAACCATCTTTACACGATTGCTTACAAGCACCGATGAAAAACGTTTTAGTTGGACAGCGACAAAACTTTTATCCGTTTCGTCTGCGGTTGCGAGGTGTGTAAACAGCCCTTCAATCTCAAGTTGCTCCAGTGTTTCGAGTCTCTTTAGAAACTGCTTCGCCTCCGTCCAACGAACACCGCTCCGATTCATGCCTGTATTGATATTAACGTGAATCTTTAGGTTTCTCGGCGCAACTTCGTTTAATCGACTCACGAACTCCCAATCCGCTACCGTTGGTGTCAATTCGTGTTCAACGATTTGCGTCGCTTCCTCAGTCAGAGAACTAAAGAGGATAAGAACAGGTTTGTGGATCCCTGTCTGACGGAGCCTAATTCCTTCTTCAGCTGTTGCGACTGCGAACATATCAGCAACTGCGAACAATGCCTCTGCGACGCGGACCATCCCGTGTCCATAAGCATCTGCTTTTATAACGGCGATGAGTTGTTTGCCAGCATAAGCCTTGATTGCTTCAGCGTTTCGCCGAATTGCCCCCAGATTGATTTCTGTGTGTGTTCGGAAATAATGCATGTTGTCTTTTGGTTCCCGTTGCGCCAATAGCGGAATTATATCACAGTCTGTCCAAATTTCCTAATTGTTTCGCAGACTGTACCGGTAGGACTACCGGTTTTCATGATCCTCCGTTCTGACTACTGGAGGCGGTGTTGCCTTGAAACCACAGAAAAAGCAGGATAAACACGATTGAGTTTGCCAACAACATCGTTGAGATAGCGTTAATCTCTGGAGTGATGCCGAACTTCAGCATGGAATAGATATGGACGGATAGGGTTGTGTAGCCAACGCCAGCAGTAAAGAAGGTTATGACAAAATCATCTATCGAGAGCGTGAAGGCGAGCAGCGCACCGCCGATAATTCCAGGGGCAATAAGAGGGAGCGTTATCCGCCAAAACGTCTGCCACTCGTTGGCACCCAGATCGAGCGCTGCCTCTTCCAGTGTGTGATCATAGCCTTGTAGGCGTGCGCGGACGACAACGGTGACATACGCGATGTTGAAAACGCCGTGCGCGATAATTACAGTGAGCAGACCGAGAGGGATGCGGACTTGCACATAGAAGGTCAATAGCGCGATCGCCAGCACAATGTCGGGGATGATGATCGGAAGATAGAGGCATCGTTCAAGGGCAGTTCGGAAACGGAACCGATACCGCTCTATAGCGAGTGCCGCTGTTGTACCGATAACAGTTGCGATACAGGTGGCAATACCCGCAACAATCAGACTGTTTCGACAAGCGCGCCATAATGCAGCGTTCTCAAACAGCTTCGCGTACCAACCCAAGGTGAACCCTTGCCAGACAGAAATCTGCTCGCCGCTGTTGAACGAGAATAGGACAACTGCCAAAATCGGAACGTAGAGGAACAAATAGACCAGACCTATATTAACTTCGAGAACCCGTTTCATGACACTCTCTTCCTGTAGGAGCGAGCTCCTGCTCGCGACTTTCACTACGACTCACACTTTTCAATCGAATCGGTAAGGTTTTCGCTTGGGTATTTCTGCGGACTTCTTCACGGTTTGGAACCGCACTCAACATTACCGAATTTATTTTTTCATACAGTTAGAAACGGTATTAATTAGTTTCAGGCTCGTTCTGCTGTAAAGAGCGAAAGTATAGTATCGTACCAACAAGTACGATGCCCATCAGCATAAATGAAAGCGCGGAGCCAAAGGGCCAATCCCGTGCTGTTTTAAATTGTCTCTCAATCACATTCCCAATGTAGCTCACTTTCCCACCACCGAGCAAATCTGGGGTTAGGAACGCACCGACCGTCGGAATAAAAACCAGCATCGATCCCGCGAGAATACCGGGCAGACTCAACGGAACAGTTATATGCCAAAACGCATGCCGTGGCGATGCCCCTAAATCTTGTGCCGCTTCTAACAGCGACATATCTAATTGCTCCAGTGCCGCATACAACGGGAGTATCATGAACGGAAGGTAACCGTAGACGAGTCCTATCTGCACCGCTAACGGCGTATTCAGTAGTTCTAACGGTGTCCAATTAGGAAAAACAGCCCCAAAGAGGCTGTTCATAAGTCCTTCTGTGCGTAGAATCAATATCCATGCGTAGGTACGGATAAGGAAGTTCGTCCAGAACGGAACAACAACGAGGAGTAATAAAATGTTGCGGTGTTTCGGTCTGTAGCGCGCCAGATAGTAAGCGAACGGATACCCGAGCAGCAGACAGATTGCAGTGCAGACCAATGCTGTTGATACGGAACGCCAGAGGATACCGAGATACAGTCCATCAAAGAGGCGTTGATAGTTTTCGAGGGTAAAAATCCATCGCACGCCACCGTACGTCCCGCGCTCTATGAAGCTATAAATGAGTACGGACACAAGTGGGAGCAGAAAAAAACAGAAAAGCCAAAAGACGACTGGGAAAAGGAGGATGAGAAGATGGTAATTACGACGCATTTTTTTTGATATTATCGCTCCTGTTTATCCTCAATCTGCATCATTTTTTGGACGTTCTTAATGGTTTTGTAGACGAACCGGTTGTCTTGATCGAATTGGCTTGCAATTTTATGGAATACTGTCGCTGTGTTGGTGTTACCATCGAATCCATGCATTACCATGAGATCCCAAATTTTCTTTTCGGTATCCGCAGCATCCTTAGCGGTGTTAAGCATCTGTTCGATCTGTCCGATTGAGAGCGTGATTTGGTGGATCGGGTAATCTTCATTTAATATCGCAATAATTTCATCAAGTTCGGGGTTTTCCCAATTTTCAAAAGCTTTCAGGATGGTCGCCCAAATCACAGTGGCACTCAGTTGCGTTTGCGTCTGGGTCCAATGCACTTGCTCAATTCGGTGAGGTTTGCACTTATACATACGGATTTCGCAAGTATCTTTAATTTTTACGTACCAGATGCTGCCTTCTTCGCCTCTAAACATGGGAGCTTGACTCTCATTCAAACCGATGAACTCCAATCGCCTATCAAGGTCTTGCTGCTCTTGCTCATAGTGCCACACATAGTCTTTTTCAACGGTGCCGAGCTGTTCTGCTTTCGGGATATCGCCCACCTCAAGTTCAGTATTCATCACAATTTGCCCATGCCTCCCGTGCAGTCCGAACAATAACACAATATCCAACTTGACATCCTCGTATTGAATCATGTGCGGGTTATCCAATCCATAGAGCTCGAAACTGAAACCTGTAATATCGGGATTCATTTTAAACAATTCGGTGATTTGCTGGTATTTGCGAAGGATATGCTCCCACATCCTTATGTAGCGACCTCTCAAAAACGGGAACAGGCGCACTTTGAACGTGATGTATTCCATCCCGTTGTTTCTGTAACGGTACATAAAAATGTTGGTGCCGTCGTACTTGCGGAAACGGTAAATCCGTTCCGCACTCGGAAACCGGTAATTATGCCCTAATCCGAACGGATAAGCAAGTTTCGGCGTGCCGAAGATGAGCGGCTGATCAGTAGATTCACCATTGATCTTTCTTATCAGCAGCCCGCCATAGCGTTTGTCTCTACTGAAACTGATTTGTCCCTCAACGTAGTTTTGCGGGTTAAACGGGTCTGTCGCGCTAAATTGGGCATAGTCTGAATCTAAGACTTGTTGGCCCCTTTTTATTTTTTGTTGAGTCACTGCTGTCCTCCAAGGGGTCCAGTAGATTATCCATTCTAAACTTAGTGCCTGTTCGTAGTAGCGCAATTCATTGCACTCTAACCCTCATTTTCAGATGAGCAGAGAAAGTCAATCTGCACGCCTTCTCGTTCAAGTGCTTTTTGGAACGGTTCCCATTTTCTATCTAATGCCTGCAAGATAGTTGCTTTTTTAGCATGGTCCCGCTCGTATGCGATAGCGACCGCAATAAATTTTCTCTTGTCTTGCCACGATTTGAGGTTTTTCACTCGTATATGCGTAATCATTTCCGTGCCTCCATGTTAATGCTATTATACGAAGTTTTATAGGGAAATTCAAGACAAATCCAGATCACAAAGAGGCATCAATTTCGGGGGAATGCTCCTTAAAATCCGCGTCATCCGCGCAATCCGTGATAATCCGCGATTCAGACAGACACAACCGAATTTTTGTTTGATTACAAACCTAAAATAAGATAAACTACTTCTTGTATCTCATCTTAATACTGAAAAAAAATATAGCATGGAAAAGGAGACAACCC